>DAOUVJ010000027.1 GCA_030667705.1 Promethearchaeota archaeon
GTTTGTGCTTGAGGAATTAATATTGCTGAAATTATTGACACGAAAGCTCTCTCCGAATTTTCCAAGAAACTTCCTAATGTAGTGGATGCCTCAGATTATATCAGTCTATGCACTGAACCAGGTGCTGAGTTTATAAAAGAGAAAATGCTCGAGAGTAATGCTAATCGACTCGTTGTCGCATCTTGTACTCCTAAAACTCATGAACCCGTTTTTAAAAGCGTTCTTGAATCAATGAACATTGATCCTTCATATTTAGAATTTGTTAACATTCGAGAACATGCAAGTTTTGTACATCGACAAGATAAATTGGGAGCTCAAAATACTGCGGAAGACGCAATCAAATCTGGAGTAGCTCGCGCTGCAACATTAGAGAAAATACTTGTAAAAGAAGTTGACATCACAAAAAGAGCGTTAATTATTGGAGGTGGAGTTTCAGGATTAAGTTCTGGAATTGATTTAGCCGATGAGGGATTTGAAGTACATCTTGTAGAAAAAAGCCCCACTATAGGGGGCAAGATGGCAATGCTCGACCGAACGTTCCCTACTGATGATTGTAGCATTTGAATTCTCGGGCCTGTCATGCTTCAAGCAGCTAGAGCCCCCAATATGAATCTCTATACTTACAGTAAAGTCGAAGAAGTATCAGGATTTGTCGGAAATTTCGATGTTAAAATTAGAAAAATTGCCAAGTACGTAAATAATGATTGCAATGGATGTGGAGCTTGCTTTGAAGTTTGTCCTTCGTATGGGTATGACGAATTCAATGAAGGAATGAATAGTAGGAAAGCAATCTATGTGTCCTTTGCTCAGGCAGTTCCTAATAAAGCGCAAATTGATATGAGTAGATGTATAAAATGCGGATTATGCGAAAAAGCTTGCGAAGTAAATGCTATTGATTTCAATCAAGAAGATGAGATAGTAGAAATTAAAGTCGGTACGATTATCGTAGCAACGGGGTGGGACGAATATGAACCTGAAACGGGATATTTGGGATATAATGTGTATCCTAATGTGATAACTCAAATGAAACTTGAAAGGTTGCTTGCTCCTAATGGTCCGACTATAGGACATCTTACTAGACCATCAGACGGGAAAACTCCAAAACGTATATTATTCATACAATGTGTTGGTTCACGAGATTTGAATAAACAAACATATTGCAGTGCTGGTGTATGCTGTATGATATCAATTAAAAATACGAAATTAATCAAACAACACTATCCCGAAGCAGATATCAGTGTAGCATACATAGATATTCGAGCAGCAGGAAAAGATTATGAAGAATATTATACGGCATCAAGGAAGGAAGGTATAAAATATATCCGAACGAATGTTTCGAAGATCTATGAAGACCCAGAAACCCATAATCTTAAAGTGATAATACAAAATACGCTCTCAAATTCCGGTTTAAAGGAAATTGAGTTTGATATGGTTGTTTTATCTTGTGCAATGATGCCTGCTAAAGGTGTTGAGAAAATTGGAAGAATGTTAAAGCTTGAAACCAGTCAAGATGGTTTTTTCAAGGAATTTCATTCAAGATTAAATCCAATTGATACAAAGATTCCTGGTATCGTACTTGCCGGAGTAGCACAAGGACCTAAATCAATCTCAGAGTCTATTTCACAAGGAAGAGCTGCCGCATCATCAGTAACTCGTATAATGGGAAAAGATAAATATAGGATCATGTTAATTCGAGCTACTGTGGATAAGGAAACCTGTGCAAAATGTGGTTTATGTGAATTAAATTGTCCTTATAATGCCATTTCAATAAAACCAGATGGAGCAGATGTAGATGAGATTCTCTGTCGAGGATGTGGTTCTTGCTTGGCTAATTGTCCTTCCGAGGCTATTACACTTAGATATTATCGTGAACCCCAATATGAAAAACAAATAGATGCAATTCTTGAAGAAATATAGAGAGGTATTAAACAAATGACTGTAAAAGAACAAGTAAAGATTATAGCTTTTATGTGTTGGAAATGAGGGTATGGAGCAGGTGATATGGCTGGAACCATCCGGGCACAATATCCTGCAACCATCAGACCGATTAGAATTAATTGTACGGGTAGAGTTACGCCAAGTTTGATGATGAGGGTCATAGGAAAGGGAGCTAGCGGTGTAATTGTCGCTGGATGATACGAAGGAGAGTGCGATTATGAAACTGGAAATCTCGTTGCTGCGAGAAATGTGGAATATACAAAAGAAATCCTAAAAACAGCAGGATTAAATCCCGAACGTATCCAAATGTTCCACTGTAGCGCCGCAGAAGGTCAAAAATTCCAACAAGAAGTAACACGTATTTCTGAAGTAATTGAAAATTTAGGCAACAATCCCGTGAAACAATCCGGTTCTAATAAAGAGAAGAAAGAAGTTAAAGTGAAAAAAAAGAAGTAAACCGATAGGTATGAATCTTGTGAGAAAATTATAGTCGTAAGAAGACCAACCATAAAGCTATGGTTTCGGTATTAATTAAATGGTTTTAACCATTATTTTTTAATTTTTTGAAGTTTGAACCTATTCAAGGTTCAAAGGTTAAAATAATTTTTTTTTTAATATTTTTTTTTTTAATATAATTTATTTTCATTATCATTTTGAAAAAAGATAAAAATTGATCTTTCACTTAATTTAACAATTAATCAATTTATTTAGAAGATAGTGAAAGCTAAATGGGAAAAGATCCAAAAACTGATGCACATAACCAATTATTAAAAGCGGAAAATTTTTTTAAAGCACGATTATTTAAAAAATCTGGAAAAGCGTTCTACCAAGCAGGAAATAAATTTGTGAAATTGGAAGATTATGACAGCGCTAAAAATTGTTATCTATATGGTGCTCAAACTCAGATTGAATTGGAGAAATATGGTGATGCTGTATCTTTTAGCAGATTAGCCGGAGATTGTTGTTTATATGCAAGAAATTATAGTGAAGCTAAAAAAATTTATAAAGATTCTTTAAATATTGTTTCCAAGGAAAAAAACTCTTCTGATAAAGAATTACATTTTGTCTTATTCCCTGTCTTGACCTATCTATGTACATCTGTAGAAGCGAAATATGAAGAAGGACTTGATTTTATTAAAAAATTCCAGAAAAAAGTAGATGGTGAATTTTTTAAAAATGCACCTTTAATTCAACTTGTTACTGACTTAACAATAGCGTTGCGTAATAACAATAAAACCTTACTTGTTAAAATTAGAGGTAATATAGACAATTATAAACTAACTCCAATAGAAATAATTCTATTGAAAAAGGCATTATTTGTAGCTAATTCTCTCTTAAATTTGACCTCCTCTATTAATTTAGATAAGAACTCTTATACCACTAATGATATTATAAATTTGAAATTATCAGTAAAGACTGATGTTATTTCTCAAATATCCAATGATAAATTCTTCGAACATGAATTGAAAAGTATAAAGATCACTCAAATTCATTTCAAACTATCTGATAATCTTTCCTTAAATAAAAAACCTAAACTACCTATAGACATAACTATTGGTTCCGATATTGAATTGGATTTCGTGCTGAAACCACATTTTCAAATGGATGATCCTTATATTGGACCACTTTCTTTAACATTTGAGTTGGATGATCTTCTTTATTTTGTTTATGATACAGATTTAATTAAGCCAACCTTGATTTCTCCTCTTCCATCTTTAGATCTTTCTCTCAAAAACTTAAGACCCCCCCTTATTGGGCAAAGTTTTCCTTTAGAAGTTCTTATTGAGAACAAGAGCGAAGGAGAAGCACTCGGTGTAAACATTAATATTGAATTTCCAGAAGAACTTAAAGTCATGAGGGGGACTATTAATAAACAAATTTATTCCCTTCGAAAAAATGAAGATATGAAATGGGAATTGAGTATTAAACCAACCGAAGCGGGAGATTTTACAATTGTTTTCCACATTAAATTTAATGATCCAGACCAGAATCTAATAGAATTAACTCAAGAATTCCCATATTCCATTAAAATGTAAGAAAATTAAAAAAATCTTTTTATATTAGAAGAGGATCTTTTGGTACTTGAGTAACTAACTCACATTTTTCCTTTCCTATGATGATATCATCTTCTAAACGAATACCCCATTTATCTTCCCAATATAAACCCGGTTCATTTGTATACACCATGTTTTCTTTCAATTTGAAGTGTTTTGGAACCTTCCAACTCATTCTCTCACCAATATCATGAGCTTCAAAACCTAATGAATGACCTAATCCATGGAAAAATAACTTCTCGTGATCATATCCATCTTTTGCTAAAGATTCTCTACACTTTACACCAGGGAGGTAATTAGGACTTCCATCTATCATGTATTTATTAGCTATTTTTTTTGATTCATAAAGTGTAAAATAAGCTTTCTCAAATTCTTCGGTCGGCTTTCCTACATAATAGGTCCAAGTGATGTCTGAACACATTTCATCTATCTTTAATCCAGTGTCAATTAAAAGTACTCCCGGTTCGATTTTTTTTGAAGAAGTATTATGATGTGGATCAGCAGAATGCGGACCTGTAGCTACTATTGATGGAAATGCAGGTTTACCAATTTTCATGTATTCATATTCTAAATTTGCTCGAACTTCATTTTCAGTCATCCCAACTTCAACTAAAGAAGGTATATCTACTAACAACTCCATCGTAGCCTTACAAGTATTCCTTAGATCTTTCAACTCTTCGGAAGATTTAACACTTCTTAATTTATAAATAATAGGTGCTGCCGAAATGAATTCTGTTTTAGGTCCTAGTTTTTGTAATGCCGTATAATCTCCCGCACGAAGATAATCTGCATATGCAGTGCCTTCAGCCTCTAAAACATTTTCTCCATAATTGAGAGCGATTCTTGATTTTGTTAATATTCTTGCTAAAATTGCTTCCAAATTACTCAATGAATTATAAGATTGTACATTTACGTTAATCCCTTTCTTTTCAAGTGCTTTCTTAATCATTGGAGCTTCCATTTGTACTGCTATAACCTCATGTTGGCCATTTGCATCAACATATACATAATGTCTTGCGTGACTATGCACCCCTAACATGAATGGACTATTGACATCACTATCTTCATTACAGACGATTAACCAACCATCAACATCTAATTCTTGCAGATATTGGGTAGCTTTTTCAAATTTATTCATAATTGAAATAATTTTATGATTTTTAATTAAGTTTTTCAAAACAAATTCTTTAAGGTTGTTGAGATGATGCACATTAAACTTATTTAACCTAAATTTTATATATCTCTATATTAATTTAATTGTGAGTACTATGAAATTAAAAGTTAAAGTGATGAATTATGAAACTGGAAATAAGAAAGATGTTATTGTAAACTACAATGATTCCTTAGAACTTGGACAAAAAGCAGGAGAAAGAATAAGAATTAAAAATATTAAATCAAAATCTATTGAGGATAAATATTGGGTTGCTATTTTAGAAATTGATCATTCAAATTCAATTGTTCAACCAGGAGAAATAGGGATCTCTCTAGACATTTTAAAAGAAAAAAAAGATATTAAAGAGGGTGTGATGCTCTCCATTAAACCTGCCGATCCACCTGAATCTTTCATGTTTATCCAAAAAAAAATAAAAGCAAACAAACTCACGGGGGAAGAAATAAACAAAATCATTAACGATGCTGTCTCAGGTGCTTTATCAAGAATTGAGTTAGCTGCTTTCATTACAGCTGTAGCTATAAATGGGATGGACAATGATGAAATGACTGCTTTAACACTTGCAGAGGCTCGGAGTGGGGAAATTTTTAACTTCGGAACTGACGTATTTGATAAACATAGCACGGGGGGAGTTCCTGGAAATAAAGTTTCATTAATAATCGTCCCAATCGTAGCAGCGGCGGGATTAACAATTCCTAAATCATCAACTAGAGCTATTACTTCTCCATCAGGCACAGCAGATTCTATGGAAGTATTAGCCCCAGTTGCATTTGAATATGAAAAATTAAAGGAAATCGTCTCTAAGGAAAATGCATGCATAATTTGGGGTGGAGCACTTAATACTGCACCTGCAGATAATATTCTCATTGAGATTGAACGTCCTCTACACATGGATCCTATAGGACTCATGATTCCTTCTATTCTTACAAAAAAACTTTCATTAGGTGTGAAAAAACTTGTTTTAGACATACCATGCGGTCCTGGAACTAAATTTCCAACAGCAAATAATGGAAAAGAGTTTGCTTATATTTTTAAAGAAATTGCGAAAAATGTAGGTATTGAAGCTGAATGCGCTTTAACATTAGCACACCAACCAATAGGTCATGCTATTGGTCCTGCATTAGAAGCAAGAGAAGCACTTACATTACTTATGGACTACTCTGTAGGTCCAAACTCTTTAATTGAAAAATCTACTGATTTAGCAGGAATTTTGCTTGAAATGGGCGGAAAAGCTCAACATGGGATGGGTCAAACCTTAGCAAAAGAAATCTTACGTTCTGGAAAAGCCTATGAAAAGATGGTAAAAATAATTGAAGCACAAGGAGGAAACCATGATATTCAACCTCATGAAATAGAAATAGGACCTTATGAAAAGGAATTTCACGCTATTAAGGCAGGTCATATTACTGAAGTAAACAATAAAATCATCAATTTAATCGCTAAAGCTGCGGGGTGCCCTCACTCTAAAAAGTCCGGTGTGGAAATCTTTAAAAAACAAGGGGCAAGAATAAAAGAGGGAGATCTCATTTTTAAAATATATTCAGATAGCCAAACAAAATTAAAAAGAGCAGAGAAAATTTATAATTCAACTGGAGGACCCATTATATTAGGTGGGATGATGATTGAGAGGATTTAAGAATGCCTTTCACTCCAAATGCAATTTTAAATGATGTTAGAATTGGTGATTTGGATAAAACTTCTGCAATAGAATTGTTAATCACAATTATTGATAATTCAGAAAATATTGAAACACGCTTGGAAACAATTAAAGTTTTAGAGAAAATTGAAGAGAAATCTAAGAGATTGTTCACATTCTTAGAGAATCTTTTGATTTCGGATAATAATGAGAAAATAAGGATTCAATCCGCTAAAATTTTAACAACATTATACATTGAACAAGCAATTCCACCAATTAATTGGGTCTTACAAAACGAAAAGTCGATAGCAGTTCAGATAGCAATAATAAACTCTCTTGCAGAGATGGATACTGAAAAAACGCGGTCAATTTTACTCAAGAAACTTAATGAATTTCACAAGAAAAAGTATAAGTATAACCTAAAAGGTATAAATGAAATACAAGATCTTAAAAATTTGAATATTACTGAGTTAGCTGAAATTCTAATAAATTATCTTGTAATTTCTTCATTAAAACTAAAATTTGGAAGTGTAAAATTTTTACTTAATAAGAATGGTGCCATTATTGATTTAGATTTATCAAATGTGGATTATCAAGGTTTAAGTTTGAACAAATTATTTAGCTCTTTTGAAGCAATATTATCTCTTTCATTTCTAGAGAAATTAGATTTGAGTAATAATCATCTAAAGAACGTTCCAGAAGTAATAAATAGAGTAAATCAACTTGAAATACTTGATTTAAGTTATAATGACATCTATAAATTACCAAATTCGATTTCAGCATTCACGAAATTAAAAGTGCTAAATCTTAAATCTAACAAATTAAAAAATCTCCCTGAAACCATTAATAAATTGCAACATCTTGAAACGTTGATTCTGAGAGATAATCTTCTTAACAAACTCCCTTTCTCTATAGGTTCATTAAAAATGCTGCGATTATTAGATTTACATCATAATCAATTCAGTAAATTTCTAATAGATAGTGAAGATCTAGATTTAGAATCTCTAACTCAACTTGAATTAGGTTGGAATAATTTTAACTACATTCCAAATGCCATTAAAAATTTAGAAGCATTAGTTAAATTAAGTCTTGAACGTAACCAAATTAAAGAATTACCCGATTGGATTGGCAATTATAAAAATTTAAAGCAATTTTCAATTCATGATAATCAATTACAAGACCTTCCCGAAAATTTTGGTTCATTAAAGCAATTAGAAATACTAAATTTTAGGAATAATCATTTTCAAAAAATACCTTTTTGTGTCTCAAACCTAAAAAATCTAAAAATTCTGAATATTAGTTGGAATAATATTTCAGAGATTCCCAAGTGGATCGATTCCCTGACGAACATTGAATTATTAAACTTTTGGGGAAATAAAATAGAAGTAATTCCTAATGAAATTGAATCCTTAGTCAATCTGAAAACCTTATATCTCAATTTTAATAAATTTACGACCCTACCGAAAGAAATAAAAAGATTACGGGATAATGGAGTAATTGTTAATATATAATTATTAAAAGAGATTATTATGGGAGTTTATGAAATTCTAATACACCCCGAAAAGTGTGTTGGTTGTCGAATTTGCCAACTTACTTGCTCCTTTTTATATAATGGGAAATATTCACCGGCTGTTTCTCGAATTAAATTACATGATATCTATGGACTAACACCAAAAATCGAATTTTCAGAAGAATGTGTTAAATGTGGGCAATGTGCACATCACTGTTTATATGGAGCACTAGAAATTATTGAGGTGAATGAAAATTGAATTGGTATGGATATACGGGTAAAATACTAGAAATCAACCTTTCAGATGAGAAAATTTCAGTTATCGGAGAGAATCTCAAGGACGTCAAAAAATTCCTTGGTGGTATGGGTATGAATTTCTTTCTGGGAGCTGAACGATTGAAACCCAGAACGAATCCCCTTTCCCCCGATAACATAATTGTACTTGGTACCGGACCATTGGTAGGTACTATAATGCCTGGAGCATCTAAAACTTCTGGAATTTCAAAATTTCCGGCTACAGGAGCAATTGCTAGTGTTTGTGGTGGGATGAGCTTTGGATTTCATTTAAAGCAAGCTGGTTATGATCATGTCATTTTATCTGGAAAAGCGGATAAACCAACATATCTCTTCATATTTGATGATCACATCGATTTAATCAATGCAGACAAAATATGGGGATTAGATCTTGTTGAAACAACTAATTTGATGTGGAAGAAATATGATGATTGTGGAGTCATAGCGATTGGGCAAGCAGGAGAAAATTTGGTATTTGGAGCACTCACTTTAATAGATAAAACTTCCACTTTTGGTCGGGGGGGCTTAGGTGCAATAATGGGTTCAAAAAACTTAAAGGCAATTGTAGTTAAGGGTTCAAAAGGAATCGAAATTGCTAACCCAAAGCAATTCAATAAATTATATGAAGCTTTTATTGATCGAGTTCGTAAATATCCACATAGAGATTCATGGATTGAACTTGGAATGTTGAGGAGTTTACCTGTTGGAATGATTTTAAACGCGAAAGGCGAAAAGAAGAAAGCAAGACAATGTAGTGATCGTAATTATCTAAAAAATATAAAGAAAAGAAGAATTGGATGCCCTAGTTGCCCAATGGCTGATAAGGACATTCTTGAGATAAGAGAAGGGAAATTTGAAGGGCTACTGAATTACACCTCATCAATAATTAATCCCCTTTTAATGTTCACATCTGATGGATTGAGTTCTTATGATCAAGCAATCAAAATATTTGACTTAATCAGTCGTTATGGATTAGATTCTCTTACGATAACCTCATTATTTGACTTTATATCAAGAATGATCGATCAAGGTTATCTTACTAACACTATGCTAGGATTTGAATGGAAAAAGGACTTTGAAACTTATGAACATCTAGTTGAGATCATAACCCATAGAAATGGGATAGGGAATATCTTAGCTGATGGTTGGAAAGAAATCGCAAGAATAAATGATAAATTTGAAGAAGAAATGCTCACTATAAAGGGATTAGATGTAGTTTTCGAACCAAGGTTTTTAAAGCTAGGAACAATGGAATTTGAGCAGGTGGTCAATCCAAAAGGGGCGCATGTTGCCTCAGGAGGATCTCCAACTTATGTTGGCGCGGGAGGAGGATTAGAAAAAATGAAATCTCACTTTAACCGAATGGGAATCCCCGAGAGTGCCATAAATGGGTTATTTAAACCACCCAAAAAAGAGATGGGTATAAATGTTGGGAGATTAACCAGATATTCAGAAGATTGGTATACAATATTAACTTCATTTGGATTATGTGCTCGAGCACAAATGAATAGATTTTATAGTTTAGAACTCATCACATCTTTTTATAATGCAATAACTGGACTTAATTTAAATAGTAATGAAATTAGACTAGCAGCTGAGAGATCATGGAATCTAATGAAACTGATGAATGTAAAAGAAGGTTTTTCTCGACAAGATGATGCATTCCCAAAAAATTGGTTCAAATCTTTAAAATATGGTGAAAATGAACTTGAATTTTACGATTTCTATGGAAATGTAAAAATTAATAGGGATATTGCTAACCAATTACTGGAAGACTATTATGATGAACGTGGTTGGGATAAAGAAAATGGGTCGCCATCTTCACATAAATTAAAAGAACTAGATTTAACGAGATATATTACATAATATTGGATTTTGAATAAGAATGGATTTTTCTCCTAAGAAGATTTATGATGATTTCATTAATAATAAAGCAGATAAGCCTACCGTTATTGATCACCTAATATCAATAATTGAAGATAGTGAAATAATTCTCGTTAGATTCGAAGCTATTAAAATATTGGGGCAAATTGGAGCATTTGAAGACCGAATTTTTAATTTATTGGAAAATTTATTAATCTCAGATTCTCATGAAATTATTAGAAATGCGGCTGTAAGTGTTTTAAGGACAAATTTTCTAAGTAGAACTTATGAACCAGTTAAATGGGCGTTTAACAATGAAGTTTCAATAACCCCTTTAATAACAATAACTGATACATTAGGTCACTTATCACATGTTGATGCAAGGTCATTACTATTAGAGAGATTAAATAAAATTGATAATATTTCGTTTAAAAAAGAGATGGATGTGTTAATAAGAAACAACCTAATTATAAATTATTCTAATATAGAGCTCTCGGAATTTTTGATAAATTTCTTCATTATTAAGGAGTTAGAAAAGAAATATGGTCATATAGATTATCAAATAAATGATTTATTAGTATCTGAACTAGATTTATCAGATGTTAGCTCCCATGTATTTGGTTGGAATATTTTGAATAAATTCCCCGAATATCTAGGCCATTTAAGATATTTGAACAAATTAGATTTGAAATTCAATCGATTGACTAGGATATCGGATTCAATAGGTTCTCTGAAAAAATTAAAATATTTGGATTTAAGCTATAATAAATTAAATAACCTTCCAAATTCTATCGGTTCTTTAAAATCCTTAGAATACTTGAATCTTAAATACAATAAATTGAAAAATCTACCACATTCCATAAATAATCTAAAAAATCTTAAAACTTTAGATCTAAGATCAAACCGCTTAATTTCCTTACCAAAATCAATGAAAAATTTATCAAAATTAGAATCTCTTGATCTTCATGGAAATATGCTTGAAACATTTCCTAAAAGTTTGAAGGGACTAAGATCAATAAAAGTACTAGAATTAGGCTTAAATAACATAATACAATTGCCAAAGAGCATTAAGTCTCTCAAATCACTTAGAAAATTAAGTTTAGCTGGAAATAGGTTGAATTACGTTCCAAAATGGTTTAAATCTCTAAAAAATTTAGAAGTATTACAGTTATATGATAACAATTTGACTGAATTATCTAAAAATATTGGAAAACTTCAAAACATTGAATCCATCGCACTTTGGAATAATTGTCTTACGACATTACCTAATTCTTTTCAAAAATTAGTGAAATTAAAATCATTAAATTTAGCTTGGAATAAATTCCAAACTCTCCCATTATGGTTAGGAATGCTTAAATCTCTTGAAACTCTAAATTTATGGGGAAATGAATTGGTGGAAATTCCAGAATCTTTAACTCAGCTTGAAAATCTAAAAATCTTGGATTTAAATTTTAATTCAATTGTTGAAATTCCTGATTTTTTAAAATCCTTAGAAAGAAAGGGATTAGTTGTCTACAAATAAATTGAAATATTTTGCATTTTTTAGCTATTTGAAATAAAATTCTTTCTATAAACAAATATGGGAATAAGCGCACCTAGTAAAATTTTAGAGAAATTTAGAGATAAGCGTATAGACAAAAGATCTGCTCTAGAACAACTACTAGCACTGATAGAAAATAGTAGCTCATTTAAAATACGTCTAAAATGCATCAAAATAGTTTCTGAAATCTGGAAACTAAATGAAAAGACAGCATCTTTATCAGAAAATATATTTAATGTCTTTGAAAACCTTTTAATTTCTGATTCTAATGAAATTATCAGAAATGCTGCTGCATTATTTTTAAGTTCTAATTTTAATGACAAAGCTTATAAACCAATGAAGTGGGCTCTTCATAATGATGATTCCCAATTAGTATTAGAAACAATTTTAAATTCTCTTGTTGGATTTTTATGTATTCTTAAAAAACAAGATTCTAAGTCAATAAAACCATTTTTATTACAAGAACTCCAAGATATTGTTGATATAGATTTTAAAATTAAAATTCAGATTTACATTCAAGTATCTTCACATAAAGATCCAATCACTGATTATATAACTATTTTAATGAATTATTTCGCATTAACATACTTAAAGAAGGTAATTTGGCGGTTAAAATATGAAATTGAGGATTGTAGAGTCACGCAGTTGGATTTTATCTTTAAAAACTTAGCCTCATTTCCTGAAGCTTTAAAAAATCTGACTTCTCTAAAAAAATTAATCTTTAGATATAATCAATTAACACATTTGCCAAATTGGATTGAAATTTTAAATGATTTAGAATACCTCAATCTAAATGTCAATAATATTAATCACTTACCAGATTCTTTCGGTCACTTAGGTTCTTTAAAGGAACTATATTTATGGAAAAATGAGTTATCTAATCTACCAGAATCTTTTTCTAATTTAAGTGAATTAGTAATCTTAAATCTTAGATTAAATAATATCACATCATTATCTGAATCTTTCGGAAAATTAATCAAACTTAAAGAGCTAAATCTCCATGATAACAAACTACTAATAATTCCAGTATCAATTTCTAATTTAAAATCTTTAGAAATTTTAAATTTGAGTTGGAATGAAATCACGACTCTTCCTGCTTCAATCGGATACCTACCCTTACTTAAAGATTTAGATTTAGAAAGAAATGAATTATGTGAACTTCCTGCTTCAATGGGTAATTTAAAGTCGTTAATTTCATTAAATCTTAAAGATAATAAATTAAAAACAATTCCAGAAACTTTCAGGTTTTTAAAAAACTTACGATACTTAAATTTATCACAAAACGAGCTTCAAATTTTACCAATTTCAATAACTTCTCTCATTAATTTAGAAGAACTTTATATAAGTGGAAATAAGTTTACAAAAACACCAGAATGTTTTGAGATATTAGAAGATAATGGTGTAAGGATTTTTCATTGAGTCGAATGTAAATGCTCAATTTCATCAGTAGTAGTGGCATCTTTAGGACCTTTTTCAGGTCGAATCCGTTGAAATACAGGAAATCTTAACGAATATCCTAAAGACGGAAACTTATCACTTATGGTAATCTCATCCCCAATGATTTCAATCACAACTTTTGGAAGAAACCACTGGTCTGGAATATCTTCGCAACTAACATTTTTTGGTTTTTTATCAACCTCATGTTGCTCCATTTCTTTTTTCAAGAATTCCATTATCTCATCAGTCCATCCAGACGCTACACGTGTAAATGCTTCAAATTTATCGTTTAATGGATCATACACAGCTCCAATATAAGTGCCATAAACGCCTTTTCTTCGCCCTCGCCCATGGAATGCCCCAATCAATACCACATCAATAGAATCCTTTAATTTTCTCCCCTCTAACCCTTTCATTTTAATCCAGAGAAAGCCTCTATTTCCTGCTTGGTATACGGCATCTTCTTTAATTGATTTTGCGATTATACCTTCATTTCCCTTCTTCCTCGCCTCTTGAAAGAACTCTAATAATTCCTCAGTCGAGTGAATCAATTTTGATTCCACTAGTTTAATTTCGTCTTTTTCATTGATGATTTCTTCTAATTTCTTTCTCCGTAAGGGAAATGGTTTGTCGATATATGATTCATCATCTAATAGTAGTATGTCGAATAAGAATAAACCCACAGGAATCTCTTTTGAAACATCCTTAACATCATATTTACGTCGTCGTCTACTGAGTACTTGAAATGGAAGCATTTTTTCGTAGAAAACATCCATTGCGACGACTTCTCCCTCTAAAATTGCGTTTTCTGTTTTAACGTTGTTCTTCACAAATTTACAGACATCAGGGTATTGATCCGAAATTTCTAATAATCTTCTTGAAAATAATTTAATTTTATTTCCACGTTTATGGATTTGAAGCCTTTCACCATCTAATTTATATTCTGCTTTGAATGGTGAACCCAATTTTTCTATGATTTCACCATATGGAACTCGAGATGCAAGCATGCTCTTTATAGGAATTCCATAACTTACTTTAACTTTTTTAATAGCATCCATGCCTTCTTCCACTAGCAACTTTATGATATCTCCTAGATCTGGGTGTAGATTATATGCTTTTTCAATATATTCTCGATTAATTTTATCGCCTGTAATACCCAATGCTAAACCATCTAAGATCGTGAGGGTAGAAACACCAACTCTCAAAGTAGATGTAATAATGCGTAATAGATATTTTGTTTCTAGGGCTGAACATTTTCTCATGAGCCCTCTAAGAATCCCCAATTTTTTATCATTAGAACCAGATCCTTCCGTTATAGACATTCTTTGAAGTGCCGAATATATTTCATGAATATCGAGAGAGTCATTATTATTTAGCGAGTTTTCAGAGAAATCAATAAGAGATTTTTGTTTTTTCTTCTTTGATAATATATATTCTGCTGTTAGTCCGATATCTCCTTTTTTAATTAAGACTTCTTTTATCTTACTGCTTTCTACTCCTGAATGTAATGATAAAGCTTCTATAATCATTTTTTCAGCAATCCCTATTTTTGGAGCTTGCTTAATATTTGAGACCAATTGCCCTTGTAATAAATAGGCAATTTTATCTAAATCATCAAATTTTCCAGATATTTTTAATTTCTGGAAGAAATTTGATAAAATTTCGATCATTTCAAGCCTTTTACTTGTACTTTCTAATTTTGAAAAGAGTTCAGCTAAATTCTTGAATTTCAATTATATCACCTTTTTAATAATTGTGTGAAATTTACAAAAAAATTTTTACAAATCATTAACAAAAAGTAAGAAAAAAAGAATTATAAAATTAAAGAATTAATTGAGAAAGAGAGACGAATTTTTTTTGGATTTCCAATTTTACTGAAGTCGAAATCCCTTTAAAAGAATCGGGTGAAAATGATATTTTTGCTCCTTCTGAAACCTTAAAAAGGCAAATTGGACCATCCATCATCTCCACAGAATAGCTACCGTCATTTTTTTTAGAAACCCAAATATCATCATAGTGGTCCAATATTCCAGCTAATACAAACCCTATTTTAGCTTGTAATGGTGGATCTATAGTCTGTTTAGATGTAGCTAACTTTTCTTCACTTGGTTTGGGTTTTGTAACTTTTGGTGTGTCCGGAGACACATCATATTCGTTAGTAGGTTTAAAAGTAGGTGTTGTTGCTGGTGGAGGTGTTTCTTTTACAATTGGTTCTGGTGACGCTTTCTCAACAGTTTTTATTGTGGTCTTCGTTTCTTTAACTACTGTTTTCTCCTTGATGGGTTTAGATATTAAACTTTCACTTCCTGATATTTCAAAAGTTACGATTTGATTTTCTAACTTTTTAATATCCCGATTTAATACTTTCTCTAAATTCCCCCACATTTCATCGGTGGTTGGATCTCTACTAATTTTTCTTTGATCTATTTCCATAATGTTCTTGAGATCTCGACCTATGATACTTTTCCCAACAGTATACCCATGACCCTTGAGTGAATCTGCTTGCCTAAGAGCAGTTCTTCTGGCTACCAATCCTTGATTAGATCCATGCCACAACCAAACAACTTGATTTGACTCATCCAATATAATAACAGATCTATTATTTGTCAAATTGTCTTTGCTCCATCCAATCGGTTCGCTAACACCACCTTCAAGAACGTTAAACATTAGTGCGTACGATGTAATAACTATCTCAACTCTAACTGTAATTTCATTGTAATGTAAAATGTATTGTAAAACAAATAGTTGTGATACATTTAAAAATTGAGTTTTCCAAAAAGACAAAAAAGGACAAAAATTAAAATTTAAGATTTCATTACTCAAATAATACTCTTTAGAGATAGTATTCTTCAATAAAAATAATTAGGTTGATTATATGGAAATTGAGAATTTATTTAGAGAAAATTTAAAAAAATATGCCGCATATGAACCCGTTGAACAAATAAATGAAGAAGGTTGGGTAGTATTAAACACAAATGAAAATCCGTATCCTCCTATCTCAGTTATAGTAGAAGATATAAAAAATGCTATCGACGATTCTCAAAAATTAAATAAATATCCAGATCCCTTAGCTCTTGAAGTAAGAAAAGCAATCCTTAATCAATTATTACGAGATAAAAACACTTTAACAAATCGAAATACGGTATTCATAGGAAATGGAACAGATGAAATTTTGGATACTATATTTAAAGTTTTCATTGATCCTGGAGATGAAGTTGTTATATTTTATCCGACTTATGGAATGTATAAAGTATTGGCTAACCTTTATAATGCTAAGATAAAAGAAATCAAATTAAATGAAGATTTTTCTATACCCGATGATATTTTTGATGCAAGTGGCAAATTAATCTTTATAAACTCTCCAAATGATCCCAATGGTCAATCTTTTGATAATGAGATTATTGAAAAAATATGTAATTCCTTTTCTGGTATCGTCGTAATCGACGAAGCTTATGCTGATTTTGGTGAAAAATCTTGTCTTTCACTTCTAAAGAAAGTTGATAATCTAATTGTTTGTCGATCTTTCTCAAAAAGTTTTTCCCTAGCTTCTTTGAGAATTGGTTATGCATTAGCTGATGCTAGAATTATTAAAGAAATGAACCGTGTTAAACTTCCATTTAATACTAATTATATTGCACAAATTGCTGCTCTTTCTTGTATTGAACATCGAAATAAAGTATATGAACAAAATAAAAAAATCTTATCAGAAAGAAGCAGATTAACAGATGAATTATCAAAATATAGGGGAATAAGCGTATTACCTTCTGATGCTAATTTTATATTTATTAAGTTTGAGGATCAATCAAAAACTCTCAAATTTTTATGGGATTTGAAGGAAATAAAGATTTTAGTAAAACATTTCAGTAAGCCTAATCTCTATAACTATTTAAGAATAACAATTAGTACCAAAGAGAATAATGATAAATTTTTAGTGGCATTTCAAGATATTGCTAAGAAGTATCTGTGATTTTCACTAATAATAAAAAGAAAATATTTATTATTTATGATAATATTTATTATTCGATTATAACTATACAAAACTAATCTAGTGGGGTTGAATTGCCATTCCTAATACATTATTTGGGGATTCAAAAGATAAAATTGAGTGTCAGAATTGTGGATATATTATCATTAAACCATATCCTACCAACAAACTCTGCCCCAAGTGTAGTAAGTTTTTGCCAGGTTTATATGAATATGTAGATGAAAAGAATGTAAAGGATATAAAACCTCAACCTAAAACATTTGAAAAGAAAACCAATGTAGCATCAGAACGATTTCAAGGTAAAGTACGTGTTAAACGAATAGAAAAAAAATTCTCATTTAAAGATGAAAGAATTCCTCTTAAAGGAGATGTAGAATATTTAAAATTATGCGGGATTACTTCCACAGAGAGAACACCACTCTTTTGTAGTAATGTGAAATTCAAATATTTATTGGAGTTAACTAATAATCTTGATAATATAGCAACTAGTATATTGGGTGGTGTATTAGATCAGATGCTTCTCATTACAGATAAGGGAGAGGAAGATAAATGTCAATTCTTCGTAAAGAATGAGATAATCTACATCATTTATGGTAAATTTCCAGATAAAAAGGGTAAGTATTTTCTCGAACAAATGGCAAATTACTATGGAGAATTAGTAAGTGGTAAGGATGTAAATAATTTAAGCAAATTGGAAAAAAACGAAATAGATCGAAAGTTTGAAGCGCAAATACGGGCTATAATCAACAAATATATTCAATTACATGACGTATTTTCAGATCAAGAAATTCCCTTTGTAGAAGATAAACTCCGTATTGACTACCTGGGATTATCCTCAATGTCTATAGGAGTAATATCGTTACTTTTAGGACCAGAGCTAGGTGTTGAATTTCCTGGAGAAACTAAAAGTCCTGAAGAAGAAAAAGAAATGATTGAGTCATTATTGACAGCAAAAATCGAAGCAATCGCTGCAAATACTTTAGGTAATACTGGAGCATACCCTCGTTGGATTGCAGTAAAATTAAAATTTCAAAATTATAGATTTTTAACATTTAATAAATATAAAAACGATTTTTACCTCTACTTATTATCTGAAGGTAATCTGGAGAAATTAAATAAAGTAGAAGATTATCTGGATCCTTTTATAGAACATGTTGTTGATACAACTTTCTCCGGCACATTAAAACCTTTTAATAGGTTAAAGAACACTCTGGCTGCTATGTTAACCACTAAGCGTTTTTTTAAGTAATATAATCCTCTTAATAAATTTTATATTATATTTCTCCTTCAATTATATAGAAAATTACAAAATTCATAACGAAAGTAAATTTTTTGTCATGGCTTTCACTCCATCAAAGATATTCGAGCAGTATATTCAAAATCTTTTGGATAAACGCACAACAACTGAGTTATTGACTATAATTATTGATAATTCTGACGAAGAATCATTAAGAGTTTCTGCCTTAAAATATTATGAAAAGTTAGGATTAAATGATCCATTTTTTGAGATATTGGAACAATTATTAATTTCAGATGCAAACCAAACGATTAGATTATTTGCGATAGACTTGCTTCGGGAAAATTTTTTACAAAAGGCGTTTCCTTTAATTAATTGGGCAATGCAATATGAAAACTCTTATCCCTGTCAAGTTTCATTAATAAAAACACTAAAAGAAATTCAAGGTAATGATGTAAAACATTCACTTATCAATCACTTACATCAACTTTCAAATAAATCTAATCTAATGGAAATTGGAGAAAGTTATTCTAAGCATAAATATGATAGGGTAATTAAACAGCTCTTGATGAATGATTTATTAAACTTAACACAAAACCAACTGGCAGACATATTATTAAATTACTTAACTATTCTAGAGCTCTCCCTTTCCTATCAATACTTATCTTATGAAATTAATGAAGAATTAGGGGTAGTAACTGAATTAAATCTATCAGATTTAGAACTTGAGACGAAAGGATTACCATATGGATGGAAATATAACATAGCATCAATAGAAGAAATCACAGGACTGATAAATCTAACCCATTTAAAAAAACTTGACTTATCAAATAACAACATTAGAACTATCAAGGATTTAATGCAAATGAACCAATTAGAGGAATTAAACTTGTCCAATAATAAATTAAATAGCGAAATTGAGATAGAATACTTGAATGCTATTTGCTCCCTTGAATTGATAGACTTACATGGTAATGTAATTGCAGAGAAAGCCACCAAATCAGATTTTAAGCCTAAAGTCAAAGTGATTTTAAAAACATATTTACAGGAACTTGAGGAACGTTTCGAACAACAAATACTTCAAAACTAGATAAAAAAGAAAAAATAATAATTATTCTATTAATTGAGTTTTTCCACTACCCCAAACTCCAAGGGCTTTTCCTAATTCTTCGTGTTCTTTTGCTACTTTCCTGACATCCAACCCTTGCATAACTGCGTCGATTGCTTGTCTGAAAGCTTTAGCTCCGGAGATTGGACCATCTGGATGACTGTGAATTCCTCCTCCGCTTCCAATAAGAATGTCATTACCTGCTTCCTTCATGCATTTTTCTACCATGCCTGGAGTAATCCCTCCAGAAGGCATTGGTAAAGTTGGTTTTACGTGTTGTAATGGGTATCTTAGTGCTTTTAAGTTTTGTTCATAACGTTCGTCTAAAACCTCTGCTTTACCATATGGAGCAGGGATAACAACTGTATCAGCTCCACAAATCCTTGGGAATTTAGCAAGAACCAGCATGCTCGTCAATCCGGTCCATGGGCCGCCTATATAAGCTCCAGCAAAATCCATGTGTCCTAATACAGGGACTTTAATAGAAGGATCTTCGCAAACGGCTCTTAATGCTTCAAAACCAGCGGTAAGATAATTAATCATCAAGGCGTTTGCCCCTAGTTCAATCATCTTATCAGCATACTCAAACATCTCTGGGAATTTGCTCGTGATATTTATTGTGTAAAGTGTTTTTTCTCCTTTCTCAGAATCAGCTCTATCAATGCTTTCCATTACAGCGGTAATTCTATCTTCCAGTCTATTAAAAGAAGGATTAGAGATTAATTCATCATCTTTCACAACATCGCATCCTCCTACAGCAGCTTGATATACCAAATCAGCAGCAACTTCGCATGTATGACCTGTACAAGGTTTAACCATGTTATTTAACAAAGGTCTTTCGGGAACTTTCAGATGTTTTCTAAGTCCATCTATACCAAACTTGGGGCCTTTAAAATCTTCTAAATAAGCTTTTGGAAATGCTAAATCCACGAGTTTTAATCCGTGGGTAATGCTAATATTTCCAATTACAGATGTTAGAAGCATGGGGATTCCGTCGCCTTTTATATTGATTATTGGAAAACCAATTTGAACAAAATATAATCTTTCTTTCAATTGGTCCTTTGGTGGTAATACATATTCATAAGTTGGAATTTCATACACTCCAAGCACCCTAGCAACATGATTTTTCCTTACTTCTTCAGTTTCTGCAGGAACTCTCACCCAAGTACCAGTCGATTGTTCAATAGCAGCAAATCGCGATAGATAATTAACATTCATTCCTCTTGGTCTTTTAATGACATAACTAGCAATTATGTATTTTTCCAAATCAATCCCATCGAGCCCGATCGCTTCTGGCGTGTCCAAATATTTTTCGCAACTTTTTTCCATAATTTTCACATTTTTTTTTTAATTTCAAGAATGATTTACAATTTATAAATTTCGCGATTAAGAGAAAAATTTTTCTAATTTTAGAAATACTTAAATCCTTTCGATTATAAAGGCTATATATATAAAATTTTAAGTTGAATCAAGTTATGACTGAAAAACAAAACACTTTTTTTGATTATGCATCATATCATACAATATCAGATTTTGCTGACTTATCTATAGCAGATATCATTACACTTCAATTTCTCGTGCGTTATTCCAATCCTGTTGTAAGACACACTTTATTTAATGAGGTAAAGCAGTTTATTGAATTTAAAGAAAAAAATATCGAAGTTAAAGAAAATCCTGAATTATCTCAAGCTTCAGATAAATTCTATAATTTCATTAATTTATCAAAAAAATTATCTACTGGTAGTTTTTACTATAGTTTAGAAAAGTTAGAAAAGAGAGGATTATTAACTTCTAATGGTAAAATTGGAAAAGTTTCGATAAATCCAACTCAATTTACAAATTATATCCCTAAATTATTGTTAAAATTCCTTATAAACAATAATATAATGGACTCAACTGAATCTCGAGATAATTTTTTCAAAATAATTTTAACGAAAATTGAAAACAGCCATTTTGATAGAATATTATCCATATGGTTATCAGAATACGTTCCATTATCTATAGCAAATCAGCTATCTGATTTTACAAAAGAAATGTATATTCTCTCAAAAAATGAAATAAATAAATCTAAATATAATAAAAAAGCTGATAAATATCGATATACTGAAATTATTGGTGGCCTTTTTCGTGAACGTGAGGATTTTTTCGATGCAAGTTTTATTCCAGTATATAAGAAGAATCCTAAATTTTTTCACATGTCACGAATTAAAATATTAAATGAAGTAATTAGAGTTACTAAACCTTTTGGACATATAATTTTAGTAACAATCGCAGATATAAAAATAACTGAGAATATCTTTATAAATGAGTTAATTAAACTTTATAAAGCCGCATATAATAATCGAACATTTACAAAAGAAGAATTACTTGCGGACATGAGTAAAGTAGGTCTAATCGATATCGATGTTTTTGAACATCAAGGACTATTAATTGGAATCGCAAAAATCCCCTCTTAAATTTTTAGTTCTAGGGTAAAAAAAAGTAAGTAAATAAATAAATAAAAAAAAAGATATAAAAAATTTATTAATCTCTTGATTTTGGTGCGGATTTAATAGATATGTAAGTATCTTCAAGTACATTAAGGTATTCAATCAAAACTTGTTCGGCCTTGGATTTTCTCTCGTATTCAGACTTGATAATATTAAGTAAGTATTTTGGAAATATCAAATCAAGATAGAAATCAGATAAGAGTGCATAATATTCATTGTTCATCTCATCTTGAAATACTTGTATCATCTGACCCTCCCAGAGCATTTTCAGCACTTCATCAACATCTTCAACTCCTTTTTTCTTGAGTTTTTCAAGATCGTTTTTAGTGACAATTGCCGTTCTTAACAAGCGTAGTGTTTCATAAACTTGAGGATTAATGATGATATCAATGACTCTCAAGTTGTCTTGTTCTGATGGGCGATAGTTCTGGAAGAATTTTTTGACTTCCATTCGATAGTCTTCTGCTAATTGAGCAGGTAAGCCACGATCTGCAGGATCCTTTAATAACTGAACAGGTGGTATTCTTACCATTAGAATGTCATGTATAAGAAAAATCAATTCCGAAGATATTCCTTTAACAGATGCTTCTTTAATCAGTTCACGTTTAATCAGTTCGATCAATACGCCTTCCAGATCCACGAATCCTTGCCTATATTTGTCTTTAAGCCAAACCATGAGCTCTGATTTAGAAACTACACCCTCTTCTCTCAATCGATTGATGATCATCCTTTTAATTTCGTCTTGATACGTCATTGCTAATCGTTGTTCATTGTTAAGTGTTGGATACACCGACAATCTCCTAAATAAAGTAGGAATTAGGGGTATATAAGCGTCGTCGTCAAGGTTTTGCAAGATTATTCTAGAATTATCAGCCAATCCTCCTTCGTATGCATCAGGATCATCATCTAAATTCAGGAGCAATAGGATATAATATCCCTTTTCTGGTCCCGTATAGTATGAAGCAATGTTTAATGAACCGACCATTAAACTGATCATTCCCGATTCTCCGCTGTACTCGTGTGTGCTATATACCTGCATAAGCGTTTTATCCGTGACTACAATCTCTTCGGGGTACTTTGCTAAAATTTCTGTACCAACTCGTTCATCCCATCTCATCACAACTAAACCGACTGGCATTGTTTATTCAGCACCTCCTTTTCCTTCAGTAGATTCCAGTAATTTGCTTTTCTTCTTTGTATCGATCCCTAAAATTTCTTCTAACGATAAACCAAGCATTTCCCATTTTTCTCCTAGTATTTTATTAGTGTACTCTAATTTAGATTTGTATAAAAGTGAGTCCGAAATAGATTTCCTTCCTTTTATGCTCTTGCTCATCTCTCTTGCTTTTTTAACAAAAGTAGGAATTCTTGCTTGTTGAATCATTCTATAACCTACAAGTGATCCACCAACAGCAACAATAGCCCCTAAGATCATTATAAAGTAAAACATTGGCATGCCCGGAAATATTTCACTCATTTTAACAACTACCGTAATTGATGTTTCACTAGTTGTAAAATTAGCTTTCTCGATCGTCAGAATTCCAGGTATGGTCTCAGGTATAAAGAACGCATCTGCTATAAAATCAATATTTAGCGAATAAGTACCATCTCCATTATCTGTGAGGTCATGTATAGTACCCTGCATGGTAACGTAAAGAGTAGCACCAATAACAGGAACTGAGCTATTATTAGGGTCAGTAAGAGTAACCAGAAACTGTAAATCTCCACCGGATTCAATTTCCATCAAAGTTGTTCTTGATATCTGCGTTGTAAATTCCCTTTTGGTTATTGTTAGAGAAATTATTGATACTCTAAAATCGTAATTATCTTTATTAATCGTAATAACAATTGAATATTCTCCGTCAGCCAGCATTTCCGTATTAAGATCTAGAACATACCTATGGTTTATTGTTTCAAATAAGGTTCCCATAATTGATTCTCCGGGAATTGGGTCTCCAGTA
>DAOUVJ010000155.1 GCA_030667705.1 Promethearchaeota archaeon
CTCCCAGTCCCAATTGAATATCTATACAAAGAGAATAGAGATAAGATTCATATCATATGCGAAACGGTTTATGAAGTTATACAAACTTTAAAAAATCAATTCAATATAAAACATAAAGCAGAGCACAGTCCTGGTCCTTTCAAGATTTGGCTTGAACCTGAATTCAGAGATCTCCTTAGAAAAGAAAAAGATCAAGGAAAGGTTTTCAACAATCCACATTTAGTTATTTATCGAGAATTGTTGCTAAATAAATTTCAAAATGAGATTTCAAGTGAAAAAGATTTAAACAGAATTGATCAGAATCTTTCTTTGGGGGATCAGAAAGAACTTTTCATTGAAGCAATGAAGATATATATCACATAAAAAGAGAATAACTTAAAGCAAAAATAATTTTATTAGTAATAATAGAAGGAAGATGGCTTTTTTTATTGGAACATCACTTTAAACTAATAAAAATTAATTTTGGATTATGGAGAAAAATTCATCTTTAAAGGTTGTTAGATCCCAAATAATTTCTTGCTCTCGTAGAACAGACGTTCCTGCTTTTTTAATGAATTGGGTACTTGAAAGGATCAAGGAAGGATTTGTAGATGTTGTGAATCCATTTAACCGAAATCAAGTCTCTCGAGTATCATTAAAGCCTGAAGACGTGAAATGCTGGGTATGGTGGTCTAAAAATTTTAAAGAATGGATTAAAACTTATGAAAAAAATAAACAAATCTTTAAATCGTATAAGGGGCATTACTTTCAATTCACGATTAATTCACCCTCTGAATTAGAGCAAAATCTGGATATCTCCTTAGAAGAGAGATTTAACCAATTAAAATGGATAATTGGTGAATTTGGTTTGACTTCTGTAAGTTTTAGATTTGATCCTATAATTTTTTACAAAAAGAAGGATGAAAAAAGAATAAGAAGTAATCTAGATAAATTTGAATACATTATAGGACAAGTTTCTGCTCTTGGACTGAAAGAAATGATATTTTCATTCGCTACAATTTATGCAAAAGTAAACAATCGAATGAAAGCAAGAGGATTTATCCCCATTGATCCTTCCTTTAGTAAAAAGAAAGAGATTCTCAACAAATTATTAGAAATTTGCGAAAAATATGAAATGCAGATTAAAGCTTGTTGCCAACCCGATTTACTTGAAATTAATGGCATAGAACAAGCTCATTGCATTGACGCAAATAAAATCGAGCATAACATAGGGGAAAAAATTTCAAAAGTAAAAGAAACAGGACAAAGAAAAGATTGTGGTTGCTTTAAATCTAGAGATATTGGAGGTTATACTGGTATTTTTCGATGTAAACATAATTGTGCTTATTGTTATGCATCACCAGCAAAGAAATAGATAAAATTTACGTATATATACTGTTTCTTCATTTTTCTAATATTTACCTCATATCTAAGCAATACTTTTATATAGATAAGCCATATATAAAAATTGTCATTTTTGTCAAAATGATGCGAATCTAATAAAATAAAAATTATTTGAAGTGATATAGATGGTAATTGTAATGACTACAGCATGGTTTCCCATTGATAAAGCCTCTGAGGCTGGAAAAATGTACATTGAAGCTTCGAAAAAGTTTCCAAGAGATAAATCCCTTTCCAAACAACTCCTAAATAATGCCGTCTCTACAACCAAAGAAGGATACAAATCAGTAAGTGCACATGAAATTAAAGAAGGGAAACTTACCGAATATCTTGCCTTAGTAAATAAATACGTAATTTTTGTAGCAAAAGGTATTGAAGGCTATAAATGTCAGATTGAAATCATGTCCTCAATTGTCGAAGCAATGGATGTTTTAGGGCTCAAGCCACCAGAATAAATTAAAAATTTAACAAATCTTTTTTTTCTTAAATAAACATATCCTTTATTTAATGTGTTGACACATAGGAATTATCAACTTGTGTTTGTGATTAATTATGAGTTTGGAACAAGAAATTAAAAGCATGTTACTCGAGGGTGGAGCAATAAAAGTCGGATTTGCTACGAAAGAAATAATGGCAGGTGGACCACCAGGAGCCGATATCACTTATTTACTTCCCGAAGCTCAATCTGCGATAAGTTTTTACGTGCCCTTTGATAAAGAGATGATTTTAAAATATTTAGGAAAAGAAGATCCGTCCATACGTGGAATTCATGAAGAAGAAAATTTAGAAATTCATTATATAATTTGGAGAGCGGCTCAACGCGTTAAACATTGGTTGATTGAGCAAGGCTATAAAGCAATATCCGTTATTCCAAATAATCACTATAGAACGGACATCCCAGGATGGCAAGTCACTTTACCCCCCGAGCTTTCGTTAAGATATCTGGCCGTACGAACTGGAGTGGCATCGTTTGGTTGGTCAGGGAATGTTGGCACGAAGGAGTATGGAACCGCCATTATTCTAGGAGGGATCGTTACTGATGCCAAACTGGAACCAACAGACCCTTTACCTGATTCAGAATCATTTTGTGATGAGTGTAAAATCTGTACAAAAGTTTGTGCTTATCAAATGTTCTCACCTACAGAAGAAACTACTGTAACAATTGGAGGAAATACATTTAGTTACTCCAAGAGGATGAATAAAATGCGCTGTTTTCTTACATGTGGTGGATCTAATGGATTACATCGGTCAGGTAAGTTTTCCACGTGGTCTCCTGGACGTTATGATTATCCTGAAAACGATAAAGAAGTATCACGCCTTATGTCTCTCGCAATGACAAGTCAAAAGAAAAGACCTCCTATTAAAGATTGTTCAAGTGGATATCAACCTGCATCTTATGGTGGAAATAGCAATATCCAACTCACTTGTGCAAATTGCCAACTTATTTGCGCTGGCAATCCAAAAGAAACAGCTCAACGATATAAATCTCTGGTTAATTCAGGATGCGTGATTCAAAGTGAAGATGGTAGCCTTGAAGTTTTTCCTCCAAATAAAGCAAAAGAAGTATTTGAGTCTATGCCTATTAAAACGCAACGGCTCTACTATAAAGATTATAAGACCAAAATGAAGAAATAAAAAAAGAGAGTTAGAATAATGAAAATAATGGTATGTTATTTCTCTAATACAGGAAATACAGAAAAAATAGCTAGAAGTATTGTAGAAGGGTTAGAAGGTGAAGATGTAGAGCTCTTAAAAATCGAAGACGGAGATCCTTCAACCTTAAAGAATTACGATCTTATCGTTTTAGGATCAGGTATATATGCTGGGAAATTGCATAAGAAAGTAACGGATTTCATGAAAAATGTATCAGAATATCCTCCGAAATTTGCATTTTTCAACACTCACCAGAGTCCTACTGCTTATCAGAAGGCTTTTAGGAGGATACTTAAAGTGCTTGAAGAAAATAATTCAAAAGTGATAGGTCAATTTGATTGTGTTGGCGAAAATCTGGGCATTCCAAAGGAAACAACATTAAAAATGCTAGAAAAATTGCCTGTTGAAGAAAGAAAAAAGCAAGAAAAATATCTGGAAACAACTAAAGGTCGACCTAATGAACAAGATCTTGCAAATGCAAAAATGTTTGGAAAATCATTGGTTCTATAATTAATAAAAACTTATTTTATTCTTTTTATTTAGAATAAGTGAATGATCATGGCACATTTAAAATATAATTTATAGCAATATCAAAGTGTTGGACAAGATTATTACGACAAACTACGATTGTTAAAATTTCCTTTAGCTATAAAATACATTAAAGATGAGTCAGAAATAAAGATAAATTGAAAAAATGATGGTGAAATTATGACAAAAACGAATTTAGAAGATTATCAAAAAGCTGGGACTGAAATATTCCATAAATTACATCTTGATTCTTATCCAATATCGATAAAGTATATAAGAGATATTGAAAAGGAAATTCCTACGGGAGTTAGAAGACCAATTGATAGCGGAGAAAAAATGTCTATTTGCCAAGCATTTACTTATGCACGCAGGTTTAGGCATAAGTTGTGCATTACTGCAGCCGATAATTTTTGTACACCGTCATCTGTTGCGCACGGATGGGTTCCTCTCTCAATGGAAGAATTTACCGAGTCTCAAGTACGTCAAAAATGGTCAAAAGATATTCAAGCTGAGAAAAGAAGAGCAGAACACATATATGCGAATAATTTTAAGAATATAATTGAGTTAGCGTATCGGGGAGTAATTGTTTCACCATTAATGGAAACTCCGGTCATTCCAGATGCCATAATGATTTATTGTGATGGTCCGAAGTTAACTTATATTATTAATGCTTTGAATTATGAACATAAAAGAAAGTATAGAATACAATCAATGTTCGAAGGTTTTGGCGAAAGTTGTGGAAAAGGGGGGCTCATACCATTCATTACTCGAAAAGCCCAGATTGTCATTCCAGGTACGGGAGATCGCTCATTTGCTGGAATTCAAGATCACGAATTGGGGATTGGAATGCCTGCTAACTTTATTTTTTATGTATTGGAGAATTTATTTCAAACAGGGGCAGGTCAGGGTTTAAAGTTTCCATTAAGGCAATTACTTCCAAAATTGGACGAAAATTTAACTCCTGGCTTTAGATACATGCGCGAAGTAATAGATAAAAAATTAAGTGAATCAAATCTCTATTAGGATAAATCTAACCATATTTTGAAAGTGGATAGGAGATTGAATGAAGAAAACCTATAAATAACATGCAAATCGAAGTAATTACAATTAAAGTAAAAATAGGTGTTAATTATCGCAAAAATTTTAAGAATAGATTTAGAAACAAAAAAAATTGACCATGAAGATTACAGTGATGAAGACGAAGTGAATTTAATCGGAGGAATGGGTTTAGCAACTGCGATCTTCACGCGAGAAGTAGATCCTGAAGTTGATCCATTTGATGGGAGTAATCTTATGATCTTCTCAGTTGGACCATTTTGTGGTACAGCTATTCCTTTCTGTGGTAGATACTTTATTACATCAAAATCACCATTAACTAGAATTCTCGGGGAATCATCTTCAGGAGGGTTTTTTGGTAAGGAGCTTAAATCTGCAGGTTTTGATTTAGTAATCATTAAGGGTAAAAGTAAAGGTCCAGTTTATCTATGGATAAATGACGGAGTAGTAGAAATAAAGGACGCTTCTGACTTGTGGGGAAAAGGAACTCAAGAAACTGATGAAAAATTAAAAGAATTGCTTGGAAAAAATATTAAAGTAGCTACTATTGGACCTGCTGGAGAAAATTTAGTTAAATATGCTTGTATAATTAATGACAAGCATCATGCAGCAGGACGTTGCGGAATGGGAGCTGTAATGGGTAGCAAGAATTTAAAAGCTATTGCAATTAATGGCACGGGTAAAGTTCCCGTTCAAGATAAGGATAAAGTGAATGATGCAGCTAAAGAACTTAGAGAATTATTAAAGACATCCGGATTAGGAATGGTATTAGCAGATTCAGGTACACCTGTTCACATAGATTCCATGGCTAGTGTAGGAGATATTATCATTAAGAACTATACAGAGGGAAGATGGATTGGGATTAAAAAAATTGGAGCAAAAGCTTTAAATGCAAGAGGTGAAGTTAAAATGCATGGATGTTTTAACTGCCCCACCGCTTGTCGCGGATTCGTGGAATATGAGGGAGAATGGGTCTCACGGCCTGAATATGAAACCCTAGGAATGCTAGGTTCTAATTTAATGGTTAATGACTTAGAGGCGTTAATCAAATGGAATTTAATAGTCAATGATCTTGGATTGGACTCAATAAGTCTTGGGGCAGTAATAGGATGTTTTCTTGAATCTATAGATAGAAAGCTAATTGATGTTAATTTAGATGAATTTGGATTTACAGAGGAAAATATTTGGGGTGCTGTTGACCCAATAGAAAAACTTTTTGCCAAAATTGCTTATCGAAAAGGAATTGGCGATGATTTAGCTGAAGGAGTGAGATCTTTTTGTGAAGTAAAGGGATTACCAGACGAACTCTCCATGCATGGAAAAGGACTCGAGATTCCTGCTCATGAACCTCGAACAAATAATCTGACGGCATTAGATTATGCTACGACACCTCGAGGGGCATATCATTGTTATGAACCGATGCATTTATCATCCTACATGAATCAAAAAGAAGAAATTGGTTTAACCGAACAAGTAGATCGTTTTGGAACGGGGGATGATGTCGCTGAAGCCGTAGTAAAAATTCAAGATGGCAGTGAGGCGTATTCTGCATGTGGTGGATGTATATTTGGATTCTGGTTCATCCATAAACTCACACCATGGATAAATGGTCTTAATGGAATAACGGGTAGGTCTTATACCGTTGACGAGTTTATGAAAGCAGGGCAAGAAATTGTTAAAATGAAAAGAATATTTAATGTCAAGTGTGGGATCAGCAAAGCAGATGATGATTTTGGGAAGAGATTTTATACTCCCCTTGAAAAAGGTGGTTCTAAACGAAATATTCCACCGTTAGAAGGATTATTAGAAAAATATTATCAAATTAGAGAGTGGGATGCTCAAGGTAAACCAATTTAAAAATCTTTAAAATTAAAATCTGAAAATTTTTCTTTTATTTTTTTTTTTTCCATAATGAAGGAGACCCATGACTCAAAAGTTGCAAGGAATCAAAACAGAAGGGCTAAAAAGCACCATAGTCAGAGTCAGAAACTCATAAAATTAGCAGAGGAACTTTTTCTAAAAAATAAAAATAAATAATTTGTTATCTTGCTTGGTATTCATACCGTTCAATAAGTTCTAATTGCATGTTTTTATTTAATTTCGTGAAATATGCGTTATATCCTGAAACTCTAACTAAAAGCCAGCGGTAATCAATTGGATTAGCCATCGCATCTCTTAATGTATCAGTAGACACGACATTAAATTGCCACTGCATCCCATTCAAATCAAAAAAGCTTTGCACATAACTTGTAAAGATATCTAATGTTTCTTCATGTGTATCTCCAGAATGAGGTATTAATTTAACATTATATGATGCATTATTTGCCATTTTCAAATAATCTAAGCTCGCAACACTATGAATACTTGGTAATAGGATATCCGTTGTACCAGGAGCGGGAGTTAATCCAGGTGTTAATGCTTTACCTTTCTTTCTACCCGAGGGCAAGGCGCCAGTAAGCATTCCAAATCCTGCGTGGTAACTAATAGACCAATATCCCACTAAGTATTTACCACCTCTATAATTATCAGTAGAATGATAAACATCGTAGCAAAAGTCAATTAAATCTTGAGCAAGTTCGATAGTACCTTTTTCGCCAGACCCGAATTTTGGAACTTGTTCTATATTGTGTAGAACTGATTCATAACCATTCTCAAAGTTATTTTCAATGGCATCCATCAATGTAGTAAAGTTCAATTCTTTTTTCTTGTAGATGAGATCTCTTACAACTAATAAACTATCA
>DAOUVJ010000209.1 GCA_030667705.1 Promethearchaeota archaeon
CAATTTTAACGATTTCTTGGACTTCTTCCGCGGAATTTGGCATTATTACAATATCGCATATTCCTTCTGGTTCAGCTGTGATAAAATCATAGTGGTAGAGAAATGTTATTTCAGGTTTATCAGAAACATATTTTTCTCCAACAACTTTTCCTAATTCATTAACTATTTCACTATTAATCATATTTGTTTCACCCATTAAATAATATTAATTCACTCCCATTATTAAACAAATTTTATTTAGCCAAATTATTATTTAAATATATAGAAACGTTTACATCAGTAATGAGAAAAAAAATTAAAGTATTTGGTGCTGCAGTTGATGCGAGTGATTTCCCTCTTAGTATTCAAATGAAACTTGCTTACTTAAATCAATTAGCTCAAAATTTTGGTAACAAATCAAATTTCATTGATCCCTATGAGGCTTTTCTCATGCATTCTAGTATTTTAACAGAGCAAAGATTCCTCAAGATTGGTAAATTTCCTATTGACTCTTGGCTAACACCTAAACCCAAACTGGAAGACTTCCATCTAATAAATCAATTTAATTTCTCAAAATTTACAAATGATGGCTTATTAAAACCAATCTCAGATAAACTTAAGAGATATATAAATACTAATGTTTTACCAGACATTCCCTTAATGATTGGAGTCGATCACTCGTTAACGGGAGGAGTATTAACTGCTCTTTCCAAAGAATATGGAGCTGAAAATCTATTAGTCTTAATTTTTGATGCTCATTTTGATGGATTACCAGCGAATATATCAAGCGATATCTTAAAATATACAAACGATCATCCCAATGAAGTAAATCCTTTAGTACCTGAATATAATTATTCACAAATGGAAGGTATTGAGATTAAAAATACTTACACTTGTGCTTCGTTTTTAAATAATTTGATAAACGCTAAAATCATAAAACCTGAAAATTTGATAATTTTTGGATGTCAAGACTATCCAGATGAAAAATATCGAGCTTTAAATGATCCAAGAATCGTAGAATTTGTTGAGTTTTATGATAAAATGGAAAGAAATGGTGTTAAATTCATACCCAAAGCAGAAACTTCACAAATGCTTGATAGATTAAATCAAATCCTAAAGGATACGGTGAAATCAAATTTTTATCTGTCCTTTGATGTAGATGTTGGTGCTTTAAAAGAAATTATAGCTTGCCGATTTAGAAATGTTTTAGGACTTGATCAATCAACTATCATTAGTGCTGCTAAAATTATTAACAACATAATAAAAACAGCAGATAATAAGCTAGTAGGTCTTGATGTAATGGAAATTGAAACTTATCTATTAAATAAGGTTTTTCCCAAGTCAAGTAGAGAAGATCAAACAATTGAACTGGTGGATAATTTTCTTAAAATTTTTTTTTAATTCATAGGATGAATTAAACTACACTTTTACTATTAAAAGATTAAATCTTTTTTAGATTACAATCTTTTACATTTTAAACGGTAGCTTAGCTTTAGGAGGAATAGTCTCTATATATTTACTCCTGAATTCTTCGTTTAACATCGGGCATTCTTTTTTTGTCCAAGTTTCACACATCATAGGGTGGTCCCACATTCTTTCTAAAATTGTTTTCAGAGGTTCTTCCCTAATATTTCCGAAAGTAAGTGGCATGAAGCAGCAAGGCTGGACATCCCCATAAGGTGAAATATAAAAATACACGTTATCTGCTATTCCTCTGCATTGACTTGAACTTTGAGTTTGAAAGTAAAAATCTCTACATACAAATGGAAATTTTGCAATTTTTCTAACTTTTCTCTCTTCTTGAGGTGTCAATTTTACCTCAGGATTATATAACCATCTACCTGCTGGGGTTGGTAATAAATACCTTACTCCATTTGCACCTAACTCTCTTGCTAATTTGATTACATCTTCAAATTCTCCGTTAGCTAGAGTTTCTTTGGTTACATAAGTAGAAAGAGTACATTTTAGCCTAACTTCAAGCGCATTTTTTATACCTTGAACAGCTTTATTATATACTCCGGGCATTCCGCGTAATTGGTCGTGTTTTTCTGGAATTGGACTATCTATGCTAACATAAAGCATTTCTAAACCGTTATCCTTTAATTGTCTTGCAAAATCCTTCGTGATTTTTAATCCATTTGTATCACACAATACGTACACAGCTCTTTCTGAAGCGTACTTTATTAATTCCATTATATCTGCTCTCATGGTTGGTTCACCTCCAAAGAAGTTGACCACGAAAGCTGTAGCAGATTGATCTAATATGTCTTTAATTTCATCCGTCGAAAGTTCTCGACGTGGTTCATTTTTATAATTACCCACGCAACAATGTGGACATTTAAGCTGACAGTTATAAGTTATACCAAACATAAGATAGAAGACATCTGCTCCTCCTTTAATTCCCCCTCTTTTTTCATTAAACCATTTTGTCATACTCTCTTGATCATAAGTTAATGGAATCTTATGTTCTTCCCATAAGTTTTCGTCTTCCGAAAATCTTTCGTCTTCTAATTCCATATTTTTCACCTATATACGAAATCAATTATTACTATTAATTTGAAATTTCTAAATTAAATGAATCCACTACTATTTTTAAAGAATAGCCTTTATGAAAGAAGTTTTAAGATTTGTACGAGGTTAATTCTACAACTTTTATGATTTTAATCATAAATTTGAAACGAAATTTACTTTTTAAAAAAATTTTTCGAATTTTATATCAACCTTATAATTAAGAATGCTAAGAATGTTATAATTCTGAGTCCCTACCTTTAAAATATCTACTAATTATGAGTTATAATAGAAAAAATAAAATTTAAAATAAAAAGGTGATATAAATGAGTTTAATTTGTAATGACTGTGGAAAGGAAATTGAAACACTACCTATATCGATTAATGAATTTGTATGTGAGAGTTGTAGTACCAATAGAAATATCTTGAAATTAAACAAAACGATCGAGCGATTATCCTTAGAAAATGAAGAATTCAAGGAAGAATTAACATTTTTCAAAAAAAATGTAATCCAAACAAAGATACCTAATTCTGATTTTAAATTCTGGACTGAATTTGGAAATGGAGTTTATTTATGTGATAAAGGAGTAAAAGATAATCCATCGGTCACTTTTATTTGTCCTCAGAAAACCATGATTCTAATTCTTGAAGGAAAACTTGAACCTTTCGATGAGTTTTTCAATGGAAATCTTAAAATCGAAGGTGATCTCCAATATGCATTAGTTTTTTTTGATATTATAAAGTTAGCATCAGAAATTAATAAAGAAACTGGAGGTGAATAAACTGAACAGGACATTTATATGGGGACATCGAGGAACTGGTTTCATAGGTACACAAAATACTTTATCTTCTTTTCAGAATGCAATTGATATGGGGGTCGACGGAATAAAAACCGAGGCAAAATTATCAAAAGAAGGCGAAGTTATTCTAAGCTATTACAACACTCTTAAAAAAAACGGCGAAGACGTTCCAATTCAAGAATTAACTATAGAAGAAATCAAAAAGTTTAAACTCGAAAATAACGATTCAATCCCTACTTTACGAGAAGTTCTCGAAGCCTTTAAGAATTCTGATATTAAATATAATTTTGATGTTATGAAACCGGAAGAAGCAATAAAAATCATCGAAACAGCTAAGCAGTATGGATTAGTAAATCGTATCGAAATCGCAAAGCCTTCAACAAGCCCAGATTCTCTCAGCAAGTTTTTTTCTGAAATCAGAAATTTCGATAAAAATGTTACTTTGATCAATTCCGTCTCGTTAAAACATGCCGTAATCGAAGAACAGCATCTAGAAGTCGAAGATATGAGAAGACTAAACGTCGAAGGATTTAATGTTAACTATAATTACGCAAATTTCGAACTATTTAAAAGAGTTAAAGAACTAGGATTCAAATTCTATCTATGGGGCGTTCTTTTTAAAAGATCAATGCACAAATTCCTTACTATGAAATATAATGGTGAATATATAGACGGAATAATGTCAAATCAACCAGATAGATTAGTAAAATTCCGTAATGAAATTCAAGACTAAAAATTTCTTTTGTTTTTTTCTTTTTTTTAACTAATATTGAATTTAAAGAATATTTTAAATTACTTAAAATGAGTTTATTTCTCTTAGTTTCAAACAATAATAAAAAAAATTGTTTTAGTGGCCGTCTTGCACGGCTAAAAACACTAAATTTTCAAGGCATTTAATTCCTCGAATTTCATCTGCTTTAATAAATATAAAACCATTTTTTATAAGGTTAACCTCTCCAGCTTCACTTGTGAATATTCCAGAGCCATCTAACACTAAAAAAAATACAGCGTACGGTTCTGGGTGTGGCTCTATTTCCAATCCTGTTTCTAAGGTGATGCGATTAATATTAAACATTTTAGATTTAATGATCGTCTTTAAAAAAGGTTGACCTGATAAAAATTCCAAATCTGACAAAAAATCTTTCATTTTTTTTATATCACTTCCATTTTATTTTTTATTTTTTTTTCCATCATCTTTTTCTTTGTTTTTCCCGTTTCGGCCAACCTCTTAGGCATTGTTATTTTATGTACCATGTAAGCTACAATAAATAATACAACAACCCATATGATTAACAAGATGATATTAAATTGATATGTAAAGAAATTACTTCCGTCTACGCAAAATCTTAATAAGTCCGTTAGAAAGGTTATTGGTGAAAAGAAGGATAATAATAATAAATGAGGGGGCAAACTATTAAGAGGAATGAAAATGCCGCTCATGAAGAGTAATGGGAACTTGATAAGATTCATGATGATCATGACATTAGAAGTCATGTCTGTAGGATATGCTGCAACTAATAGCCCTAATAGAGATCCTAAGATTGACATTAACCCAATCC
>DAOUVJ010000178.1 GCA_030667705.1 Promethearchaeota archaeon
ATTATTATTAATGAAATTAACGCTATTCGCGAAAATGAACAAATATCGCTAAATTCTCTTTTATCCGAAAATCATATTAATTTAATTTCAAAAGGATTTGAAAAGCACGAATTAAATTCTGATAGTAAATTAATCATTATTGGAACTATGAATAAAGGAGTTATTGGTATTAATAAATTACAAGAAGCTTTTGAAGATCGCTTTATCATAACCCCTGAAATATCTTATCCGTTAAAAAACAAAGAAATTGATATTGCGAGCCAAATCTCGGGATGTAAGAAAAAGGTTGCAGAGATTGTTGTAGATGCTGCCCGCCAAATTAGGAAACAGGCGATTCAGGATTATTCCATAACGAAAATATTTTCAACTCGCTTAGTAGTAAATTTCTGCATGCTAATTTCTCTGATGCCCCCTAAGTACCTAAAGCACAATATCGAAAATGTAATCATCAATAAACTCGGGACTACTACTGAAGAAAAGAGAAGTATTGCCATGATTCTTGATGGAAAAATGTTCGAAACCAAGTTAAAGGAACAGTTAATTAGTAAAACGACAGCAATAATAACCGGGGAATCTATGATAGATAAGGATTCACTCGACCAGATACTTACTAATACTAAGGCGTGTGTTGCCAATTATATCAGTAAATATGGTCAATCAAACGCATTTAGATTTAATGGGGGAATAATGTGGAAATTAATTCAATGGATGTGGCTAAATAAGAGGAAAACTTTGCTAGATTATATTCAATTGACAAAATTTCTAAACCTACATACGCAATACCAGCAGCAAACAGGGAAAAGCTACATGTACAACGGAAATATAACTTTAAGTTATATCAAGTGGATATATCGACAAAAATCAGAAGATTTAAAGAAGTTTATGGATGAATATCCTGTTTTATAAGATTGATTATCCAAAATCAAATTGAAGAGCTGAGCAATCGTGATTACTGAATTAATAGATCTTTTTGAAAGGGATTTTACTTCAGATGTATCAGCTTTAACTAATATAGGAAAAAGAATTAGTGGAAACAAGGATATAATGATAAATTTTATTAACAATATCCTTGGGGTTTATACTGATTGCAAATTTATATATATACCTACCAAATTTAAAGAAGATATAAAAGCGGCTCAAGGTCTTGTTGCTCATGAAAGCGGTCACATAGGATACGGTTCATTTGAACTTGGATTTATAAAATTGATCAATACACTTGCGAAAAAATACAAATTACCACCACTCTTTATTAAAAATTTAATCAATGTCGTTGAGGATGTAAGAGTTAATGGTATTAATGATAAAAAATTCCCAGGTTTTTATAGGAATTTGAGAGACTTAACCTTTAATATGTTACCACGAATTAAATCATCGATTAAAACAAACAATGACATCTTATTATATATAAACTTGTTCATGGAAGATTTCGAAGAGTTCCAAAAAAAACCATCTTTAGGAATGTTTAATCTAAGTGAAAAAGATTGGAAGGGGATATCGAAGGTTAAAAAATTTTTATTAAAATCATTAAACCCAAGTACATCTATAATTTCGTGTGATGTATTATGTAACATTCTCAAAAAGTATTTCCCTGAAGAACAACCGAGTTCTACCCAAAAGAGAGGTAATTCCAATCCTCACATGAACCCTAATCCTCACATGAATCCCCAACCTCACATGAACACTATCAACCATATTGAAATTAATTCTCAAAATAAAAAATCAAAAGAAAAAACGGACTTAGATAAAATCAGCGAAAAACTCATCGAAAAATTAAAAGATTTAAATTTAGACCCTGAGGATTTAGAGGATCTTGCTGATAAATTAAATCCTAAAGGGAATGAAAGCAACAATGCGAAAGAAAATAATCAAAACAAATCCAAAAAGAAAAAGAACGGAATAAAAGAGAAAAAAATAGATAAAGAAAGCAGTAAAAGTAATAATGGTAGAGATGATGATGAACTTGATGATTTTATCAAAAATATTATTGAATTAGACGACTTGGAAGAAGATTTGAGACCAGTGAAAGAAGACCACATCTCGTTTAAGAATGATACAAAAAAAGATAGATCCATGAAGGAAATTAGTGCTCTAGTTAAAAAGGCAGATGACGCCATGAAAGACCGATTATTGATTTTAGGGGGAGATAAATATTTCTTTGGTCAAAATAAGCATGAGCGTGAAAGAAAAGTAATCGATGTTAAAATTGAAAGTCAGAAAATGTGTCCTGATGCAATGACTTATGCCCAAATTAAGGCTAAGTATAATGGAATAATCAAAAAAATGAAAATGATATTTGCTAACTTGAAAAATAAAGCAGCTGTTGATACATTTCAAAAGAAGGGAAGGTTAAATAACAAGTTTATAAAAGCAGTTACCAGTGATTATCAATATAAGCAATGCTTTACAAGAAAAATTAGAAAGAAAGAATTGAGATTGCTACTAATAATAGATATTAGTGGAAGCATGAAAGGTGTTAAAATTCAAGCGGCAAAAATAGCACTGGTACTGTTGTATGAAGCACTTGAAGATTTAGCGAAAATTAGAATAGTTTTGTTTACAGGGGGATATGACGCTTTAAATATTTTGGTAAAAGATTTCAATGAGCCTCTTAAATTAAGGTATTTTGATAAATTTGGTTGTCACAATTCTTCACGTCAAAATTTAGATGGGATTTCCATAAAACACGAGTCTGAAAAACTGGAAAAGAATGATATCATAATAGTCGTTTCAGATGGTCAACCCGCAGCAGATGGAGGATATAGCTTGGTTGATGCAATACCTGATATTCACCATGTAAGAAAACGCTTCAAAATATTTGCGTTTTCTATAGATTCTCAAGGTGAATATCTAAACAAAATGTATGGTAAAGATTGGATACTAACAAAAACTAGTAACAAATTAGAGTTAAGCAATAAAATGATGAAATTTTGCCAATTTATTGTAAAAGAGTTTTATAGATAATAATCGATTTTTTCATGATTTAAAGATACTTTTTCAACCACTTTACTGTATTTTTGATAAACTCTAAAAGATGTTTGCCTTCAAAATCATGAGTTGCATTTTGTATTTCAATAATTTTATTATTCTCATCCTTAGGTAACAATTGAAATGCTTTTCTTGAATATTCTAGGGGAACTGACTCATCCGAGGTGCCTTGCACTATAAGAATAGGAGGTTCCAGTTTCTTTAAAGCAGGTTTTACCCGAAATTTAGCAAAATCTGACACAAAACTAAGATCGATAATGATTGGTTCACCATCTCCAGAAGATGGGATTTTTACAGGTCCCTTATTTATATCTTTAAACCAATCTTGAGTTTGATCTTCAGAAGAATGCATAAAAAAATAGGGTGCCCAAAATACATAAGCTCTAATCCCTGGTAATTCCGCTCCTAATATGGTGCTTCCTCCAAGAGAGAGCCCTAGTACAGCTATACCATCATATCCTTTATTTTTTACCCAATTATAAACAGACTCTATATCTTGGATTTGTTTAGATAAAGTAATAGGTGTTCTTTCATTTTCTCCTGAACCTGTAAAGTCAAAAATTAACGCATCAATTTTTTCTTTATTCAAAGATTTAGCAAGTTTAGGAAAACGCCCCCATTCGAATTTATCTCCCGTAAAACCATGACATATAATAAGAATTCTATTCTTTTCTAATTCTTTATTCCATTGATAATGAACGCCATGTAGATCGCTTCCAGTTTTACTTGGAATTATAACTTCCATTTCGGTCAAAATAAAGTCTCCCGTGAATGATAATTAATCTGTATTTAGAGCACCATTCTTAAATAGTTTTATTTTTTAGAAAAATAAAAATTAAATAGATCATAACCCTTGTTAAATTATTATTAAAAATAACAGAGTTCAAAAAATATGACAGAACAGTTTGCAGAAGTTAACGGAATTAAAATTTCTTATGAGATGGCTGGAGAAGGTGAACCACTGTTTTTAGTACATGGATTTGGAGTTTCTAAGGAGGTTTGGATAGCTCAATTTCAGCCATTAGCAAAACATTTTAAAGTAATAAGGTTTGATAATAGAGGTGCTGGAAAGTCCGACCGTCCGAATGAGCCTTATGTAATGGAAATGTTTGCAGACGATATAAGAGGGTTAATGGATCATTTGAACATTGAAAAGGCGAATGTAATAGGTTGGTCATTAGGAGGCATGATAGCTCAACACTTTGCTATAAAATATCAAAATCGGCTAAATAAATTGATACTAATTAACACAATGGCACAATGGCCATCGGATAAATCCGGTTTAGAAATGTATAAAAATAGCCAAATCGAAGGATATCATGATAAAATGAAAGATCCTGTTTCTACTTTTTACAATAGAGCAAAGATGGGTTTTACACGTAATTTTTTAAAAGAAATGAAGGCAGATCCTAAGAAGAAATTTTTTGGTTTATGGTCAGCTGAAGATCTTATAGAGCAAGCTAAGGCTAATCCTTCAACACCTCAAGATATAACAAATCAAGTGAATGCTTTGGGGCACATGGATGTTTTAGAACAGTTAAAATCAATAAAGAATGAAGTACTGGTAATTTGTGCTGAAAAAGATAGACAAATGCCTAAAGCTGTTAATGTTAAGATCCACGAGAATTTACCTAACAGTAAATTATTTGTTATCGAGGGAGCAGGACACGATTCTCCAAAAGAAAGGGCCCCAGAAATTAATCAACATATAATAGATTTTTTAAAAAACTAGTCTTTTAACTATTTTATAAAAATAATATTAAAATAAAAAAATGAGAATGAAACAATTATGACCGAAAAGTTTGCAGAAGTTAATGGAATTAAATTATCATATGAAATGGCTGGAGAAGGTGAACCACTGTTTTTAGTACACGGATTTGGTGCTAAGAAGGAATCTTGGATAGCTACATTTCCTGAATTATCTAAACATTTCAAAGTAATTCGTTTTGATAACAGGGGCGCAGGTAAAAGTGATAGACCTAAGGGAAATTATACCATGGAAATCTTTGCTGATGACATTAGCGGTTTAATGGATTTTCTTCGCATAAAAAAGACGAACATAGCTGGTTGGAGTCTTGGTGGAATGATAGTTCAAAACTTTATCTTAAAATACCCCGAAAAAGTCAATAAAATGATTTTAATTAATTCAAATCATGGATTTCCTAATGAAGGTGGACCTACTGTATATAAAAACATGCGTTTAGAACAAGAAAAGTCAAAGAAAGTGGATCATGTTAAAACTTGGTGGAATGGTACCAGAACAGGTTATCACCTAAAATTCAGAAAGGAAATGGAAGCTAACCCATCTAAAAAATGGTATGGTTTATGGTCTGCTGAAGAACTAATTGAAACAAGCATAATAGATCCACCAACAGCTGATGATATCGAAATGCAAGCCGGGGCATTAAAAACTCACCATACTTTTGATAGACTTAAAACAATTCAAAATCCCACATTAATATTAACAGCTTCCCATGATAGGCTAACACCTCGTTCTTCCATGGAAGAAATTCATAATCAAATACCTAATAGTAAATTTATAGTTATTGATAAAGCAGGGCATAGTAGTCCCTTAGAAAAAGCGCCTGAAGTTAATCAAGCTATAATTGATTTCTTAAAAGAATAAAAAAATTTTGTTCTTTCTTTTCTTTAGTAATTAGTAATTTTATTTTCTTCATTATTATCCTTTTACAGACTCCTCTTTAGATAAAGGAAGTATATATTTTTTTTCTTCAATTTTCTGGAAAGCCATTATGAATGGAGGAAAAGCAATAGCTGCAATGACAATACCTAACCAATATGGCATGAAAAACTGGAGCATGAATGCACCAATTAACGGTCCAACAATTTGTGCAAAACTATCCAAAGAGGAACCATATCCATTAATTTTACCTTGAATTTTTGGCGAAACTGTTTGACTAATCATGCTATTTAAAGGGCCTCTTGTTAATGAAGCCGCAAAACTTATTATCATCAATAATATAAAGAACATCATAACGTTGGGGGAAAATCCTGTAAGGAAGAAACAGATTACAAATATTGTCAATCCCAACCTAATTGCGTTGCTTTCTCCCAGTTTCCTAAGAGTTGGTTTAAAAAGCGTGAATCTGACGATTGTACGGATAATTCCTGAAACCATCATTATTAATGCTATTTCTAGAATCTCTAATTTAAGAACTAATACACCAAAAAAAGAAAGTGAACTCATCATTATCATGAATGATACGGAGTGAAATCCAAAAAGTGTTAGGAGAAATAGAGCATTTTTATTATCACGTATTTTTTCATTATTCTCTAAGGAAAATTTGTGAGATTCCATTCGTTTTTCTTTAGGCCACGATTCTTTTAGCACTAAGATCGTAAGTATCATTGTAAAAATAGATAATCCAGCTGCGAATA
>DAOUVJ010000195.1 GCA_030667705.1 Promethearchaeota archaeon
GATCATTACCACCGATATAAGGAAGATGTTCAATTGATGAAAGAAATGAACCTTCAAGCGTATCGATTTTCGGTGTCGTGGCCTCGCATTTTTCCAACAGGTAAGGGAAAGGTAAATCCCAAAGGGGTCGAGTTTTACGATAATTTAATTAACGAGCTAATTGCGAACGACATAGAACCATTCGTTACACTTTATCATTGGGATTTACCCTTTGAATTTAATAAATTAGGAGCTTGGGAAAGCCGAGAGGTTGTAGACGCGTTTGCTGATTATGCGAGATTCATGTTCGACCACTATGGAGATCGCGTTAAAAAATGGATTACTTTTAACGAGCCATTGGTTTTTGCTGTATGGTTTTATTTTCTTGGTCTTTACGGTGGTGGGGATATTGCAGCGGGCTTTCGCGCGACTCACCTCGTCAATGTAGCACACGCGAGGGCAATAGAGGTGTATCGGGAGTCAGATAATTCCGATGGTTTAATTGGCACGACACTTAACTTAGATTCGGTATATCCCAAGACAGACACATCATTGGATAAGGAAGCTGCTACTATCCTCGATGGGCTCTTGAATCGTTGGTTTTTAGATCCCATCTTCAAGGCTGAATATCCGAGCGATACATTAACTCTTCTTGAAAAATATTTCGATTTTCCTTCAATTCCGGATGAGGATTTACAATTACTAAAAGATAATCCTTTAGACTTTTTGGGCATTAATAATTACTCTTGTAATCGTGTGAACTTAAAGAAACCCATTAATAAAACTTCAGATTTTTACAAAATCCTTTTGCCAAAAAAACCAGAAAAAGGAGTTGAAGTATCAGATATGGGGTGGGAAGTATATCCTGGGGGATTATTCGATCTTCTAAAGCGGGTGGACAGGGATTACGATCATCCTCTTATTTACATAACAGAAAATGGGATGGCATGTAAGGACGACAACATCGTTGATAAAATTGTACAAGATGACGATCGCTTGAGTTATCTCCAGCGTTATTTTGAAGCCGCAAATAGAGCCATAAAAGAGGGAGTAAACTTAAAGGGTTATTTTGTTTGGTCATTGATGGACAATTTCGAATGGGTAGAAGGGTATTCCAAGCGTTTTGGGATAATTAGGGTCGATTACGAAACACAAGAAAGAATGTGGAAGAAAAGCTCTCTTTGGTATCGAGATGTAATAGCGAAAAATGGTTTTGATTTTCTAAGTTAAACTTGAGCCCATATAGTGTCAATTTTATTCAATCAGAGAGTTCAATTCTAAATTTTATTTTAGATCTTTTATCCTTTCTCTTAATTCTTCATTATCTTTCCCAAAAACACGTAAATACGTCTCTTTTTCTTGATCAATATCAAATTTTGAAGTTATACCTCTAGTTTTAAGTTCATCAAAAAGATCCCATAATGATGCTCCAGAAATATTTGCCGCTCTTTCTAATGTATCACCCTTTTGGTACAACTCGATAGCAACATCTACTTTTTGTTGTTCAATTCCAGTATCGATTATTTTACGAACAATTGTAGTCCTATCAATTCCAAGTAATTTTGCTATCCGATCAAGTTCATCAAGGGTTTCCTTTTTCATTCTCACTGACAAATTAGTCATATTTAATTATAACAACTCTTTTATTTTTTTGACATAATAGATTTCTTCATAGGAGGGACTTGCATATTTTACCCATTTTATTAGATAACTCTCAAATTCTAAATTATTAATTATTTTGCTTTGATAGGCTTCTAATATCGAAATAGGAATTTTTCTCACATCCAAATCAAAGCTTTCAGCTATTCGTTTTGCTTTTTTATCCTCCATCATACAAGGGCATTTATTGTTTATTGAATTATGTATGACTTCTGTCTCTCCTAAACCTATATTTAAATCCATTAATTTCTCATCAATTTTATGAATTGATATTATTTTATTAGTAATCAATTTTTCTCCTATGAATGCTTCTTGTTTTCCTTTTTTTTTACCATTAATAATTACTTCTTGATATACTGCTTCAGTAATAATGAGTTCATTATATAATTGAGTTAATATATAAATAAAGTCCATTTTTAATGAGATTATGAATGATGAAGCATCTATTTTTATCATCAATAAAATTAGTGTGTGACAAAATATTTAAATGTATTCACTATATGTTTGGTAAAAAACTACTTCTAAACCAATAATTTCTTCAAATTATGGGTACTGAAGCCCAGTATGATGACAAGAAAGAAAGTGGTAATTATTATTTTGCTAAACCTAAATATTTTAGAGTAATTAATTGTAAAGGTTAGCTTTCCAGCGACCGTTACCACAGGAATAACGAGTTCCATATATTGAGTACCTGAGGTAATAAAGATAAAACGCTCTAATTCCAATGAGCCATATTTGTTAGGATAATCCAATCGACCAAGATTTGTAATTGCGAGACCGGGCATTTGCTTTTTTATCCGTTTATTAATGATATTTTTTTCGTCATTGCTAAGATTGAAAAACCATTAAAATTAAACCAACTAATTCAAAGAGTATTAAAGTGTCCGTGATAATAATTATAATTATGAAAAGACGAATTCTTTTAGGTTGCATCAGCATATTCTGTTGGTTATTCTCAATTACGATTGTAGATGTATATGCCAACGGTGTACCCACCCCCGGTCCAAGAAAAGGTCCTTATGAAACAATAATTTTAATCTTTATCATGTTTATAATAGCTGTGGATATTGAATATCTTATATTTACTAATAGACATCTTGAATTAGTTCCACGGGAAAAAAAATTTCTTTACACTTTTTTAAAGATCAATTTTATAACCTTTCCATTAACTCAAATTTTAGCATATATAGTTTATATTTATGCAAATTCTTACTATTGGTATTACATTTTAGGTATTGAAATACTTGTAATCTTAGCAGAATGGCGTCTAGTATTGATTGAATTTAAAAACAAATATGGATTTATTTTGGATTCAAGAAAAGTGTTGAAAATATCCCTCTTGGCTAATGTGCTCTCTTTTCTTTTAGGATTTGTACCATATTTAGTGATATTTTTCTTCTCAATGTTCGGTTAGGAGCAAATAAATCACTTTATGATGACTATCTCAATTTCGGTTTTAAAGTATTATAAACTAAAATGACTGATATGAAACTCATGACACCAAGAAGAGAAAATATAAAAATATCACGATCATCAATCGGTTGATCTAATTGAGGAGCTTTCCCATCAATCTTCGGGTTTTTAACTAATACTGATAAAGATGTGGATTCTAACCAGATATTTACATAATTTTGTAGGCATAACATGTACAAATTATCATTGGAATCAATACCAAATGAATGAAGATTAGTGCTATAATATCCTCCCCACTCAAAATAAGATATAATATTTGAGCTATTAAAGTGTATTATATTAATTTTAGGATAATTTAGACAAAGGAGATACATTTCTTGTTTAGAATTTATGCCAAAATTGTTAACCCTAGTGTCGAACGTAAAGTTCCACATAAAATTTAAACTGTAATTATATTTTAACAAAAAGCTAGAATTCCGCTTGGTAATGATAATAAAAATATCATCAAAAAACCAAATTTCTATATTAGAATAGAAGTCGAAGGTGACTTTGTTTGTTAAATTGCCAGAGCTATTTATCTTCGCGATCCATACTGCATGACTATAATCTAGGTTGAATGTTGAGCCAGTTAGGATTATATTTTCATTTAAATCTAAACCCATTTCATATGCATAATCTCTTTCTCCAAATTCATAATTCCATTGTCTTGAACCAGAGCTATTTAATTTAAGCAAAAATGAATTTGAACTGAAGCCTGATAGGTAAATATTCCCATCCGAATCTATTTCTGTACTTAAATCATATGCTTTGTCAGTTAGTTCAATCTCTTGTGTCCACAAAATAATTCCTGAAGTATTTATTTTTGTAATAAAGGTTTTTTCAATAGTGTAATCATCCATTGTACAAGTGAGATAAACAGAATCATTAAAATCTATATTAAATGAATGGATCTGATAATAACCATCACTACTGAATGGATCAATCATTTCAGACCACAATAAATTGCCAGTAGTATTATATTTTAACAAGAAAATACTTCCTGAAATACCAACAAAAAAGTTATTGGTAATACCCACTATATAAAAATTATTTTCTGAATCAACAACAAAACCTCTAAAAAAGTCATATTCTGAACCACCCCAAGTTTGCTCCCATAATTTTGCTCCCGAACTATTAAATTTAGCGATATAAATATCATCACTAGTATAATATTCCCCTATGCTACCCATAACGTAAGTGTGATTATCAATTAACACCATAGTAGAATCGTGAAATTGTGGTCCAGATTTTATAAATGTTGACCAAGATTCTTGGTTATCATCGCTATTTAAATTTAGATCATATTGGGGCGGGGAAGATAAATCTAGTTGACACACTGATAATATAGAAAGCATCAGAAAAATGATAAGTAAACCGAGTGAGTAGATTTTTGGTTTTTGCATACTCTCAAATTATTTTTGAATTTGGTTTTAATAATAATTTGATGAGTTAAATAGAAAAAGTTTGTGCAATGGATTTTGTTTTTTATTAATTGTATTTAATATGAAATTCTTTAATTAATTAGTTGAGTAAAAAACTACTTCTAAAATTAGGAAATCAATAATTTCTTTAAATTATGGGTACTAAAGCCCACAAAGTGTCGTTACAATTTAAATTAACAAATTTTATAGAGATTAAAAAATTCTGATACATTAATAAGATTTAAGAAAAGACGGTGGTATGATGACAAGAAAGAAAGTGGTAATTATTGGGGCCCTCGGAATGGATTTTCATGTTTTTAACACTGTATTTAGAGATAACAAGGAATATGAGGTAATAGCTTTTACTATTGCTGGAGAACAGAATGTAGGCACGATTGAGGGGGCGAAAAGGAAATATCCTGGAGAATTAGCAGGTAAACTATATCCAAAGGGTATTCCGATGCTTCCCGAGGAACATCTCGCAGATATAATAAAGCTGCATAAAATTGATGAGGTGGTGTTTGCGTATTCTGATGTTTCACATGAAGAAGTAATGCATAAAGCTTCTCGAGTTTTATCTGCTGGTGCAAATTATCGATTAATTTCAGGTAAGTTTACACAAATAAAATCTAAAAAGCCCGTTGTTGCTATATGTGCTGTTAGAACAGGATGTGGTAAAAGCCAAGTCTCTAGAGCAACTTATAGGTATTTAATGAGTAAGGGTTATAAGGTTGTAGCAGTAAGAGAACCAATGCCTTATGGAGATTTAATAAAACAAAATGTCATGAGGTTCGAAAAGTACGAAGACCTAGACAAATATGAGTGTACGATCGAGGAACGGGAAGAATACGAACCTTACATTGAGCAGGGGCTTGTGATTTATTCTGGAGTAGATTATGAGAAAATAGTTAGAGAAGCAGAAAAAGAAGCGGATGTAATTATATTTGACGGAGGAAACAACGAGTTATCGTTTTACATTCCAGATTTACTTTTCATAGTAGTAGACCCATTAAGACCGGGACATGAGATGAAATATCATCCTGGCGAAGTAAATGCCCGATCTGCCGACGCGTTTGTTATCAATAAGATGAATAATGCTAAACCAGAAGACGTTAAAATCGTTGAGGATAATTTAAACGAATTAAATCC
>DAOUVJ010000128.1 GCA_030667705.1 Promethearchaeota archaeon
CACCGGGGTTAGCACCAGGTTCAAACCAATGAGCTACTATTTGCATTATTTGTATTAAATTTCGATGAGTTAGTATCGCCCCTTTAGGAGGTCCAGTCGTTCCCCCAGTATATTGAAGTAATAAAACATCTTCTGGTCCTATTTCAACATTAGGTGATTTATCGTTTGGATATTTCTCCACAATATCTTTAAAGGTAAAATATTTGATACTATTAATTGGCTCAACGTTTCCATGAGGGATTTTTCCTATTTTAATTAGTTGCTCTTTCATAGCGGGTTCTAAATCCAAAAAATCAGCTACATTAGTAGTAATCACAATTTTTACATCTGTGTCCCCCGTCTGGAGCGCTTCCCTTACTTTTTCTTCATAAAAAGAGTCTAAAGTAATTATTGCAACCGCTCCGCTGTCTTTTAACTGATAATTTATTTCAATTGGTTGTAATAAAAAATTCATCCCCGAAGCAGCACATCCCGCGTAAAACGTTCCAAATAACGCGATGATAAATTGAGGAAGATTTGGTAAATTTATTACGACGCGTTCTCCTTTTTTTACACCATTTTCAACAAGAAAGTTACCAAAACTGTTAATGTATTTTTCTGCTTTTTTAAAAGTCGCACAAGAACCTTGAAAATCGTAACATAAACTATTGGGGTATTTATTAACCGTACGTTTCATCATTTCTGCTACAGAATAATACTCTAGATCAATTTTTGGTTTTACATGATCGTCGTAAGATTTAAGCCATATTTTTTCCGAATATGGACTATTTTTGGCATCTTTATCATTCATTTTTTATCAAATTTTAATATTATTTCAATATAATTAAAGAAATTCGGTAATTACTCTATTGTCAGATCAATATTTAAAATTAATCATCAGAAATAGTCCACTAACAATCACGATAGTTAATTTCAGGAAATAAAAATCATTACCAATATTTTGTTCGTGAAGGCATTACTTTCATGCTCTTTCTATACTATTTTGTGTTTGTGACACCACCTTCATGGTGTTTCTATACTATTAAATAGAATAATAGCAAATAATATCTAATTACGTTATAAATGAAAATTTATGCTAGATATAGATTTAGATCAAGAAAAACGCAGAAAAAGAAATCATTTAGGATATTTCTTAGGTAATTTCAGTTGGACAATTTTGGGAGGTATTTTCTTACTCTCTTATGTGGATTTCTTTTATGATGATTTGGGATTAAATGATACATATTTTAACTTGGCACTCATAATTTATGCAATAATTAATTCAATTAATGACCCTCTACTTTCGATCATGAGTGATCGTACAAATAGGAAACGTTGGGGCAGTCGACGATTAATATATATCCGATGGGGAGGATTAGCTTGGTGTATATTTTTCATCATGACATGGTTTCCTTGGAGCTATGATGATCAATTGATCATGTTCTTTCATTTTCTTTTTAGCATATCAATGTTTGATATGGGATTAAGTTTAGTGATTAGTTGTTGGATGGCGCTTCTACCTGAAATTGCTCAAGATGTAAATCAAAGAGTAAAATTGAGTTATGTTGTAGGTATTATTTCGATGGCAGCTGGAATCTTCGTGGTTATATTTGTGAATACAAAAGAACTTGGTATTCCTGTTTTTCAAATAATGTCAATTTTCGTTGGAATTATTTGTTTTGTGTTATTTTACTTTGTAGGAACTCTTGTAAAAGAAAGAGAAGAATACATGGATGATAAACCTCTTCCATTCTTTAAAGGTATCGTTGAAACAGTTAAATCCAAATCATTCATGATATTCATTGGATATAACTTTTTCTGTGTCGTAAACGTATCACTAGGGATTGCGTATGTATTTATTTACCAATTGATAACACCCCTTGATTTAATGGGATTTTACTTAATCATGGTTTTTAATGCAACTATAGCCAATTATCTAGGGATGAGATTCCAACGAAAGATGGGGATGAGAGGTGTTATTTTAAAATTTGGGATTTTTAAAGTAATTTTAGGGATATTGTTCTACATATTAAGCCTCATGATCACTCAAGGGCAATTAGGTTTACTAATTCCCTTAATTGGATATCTCTTTGTCAGTTTTCTCGGAGGAATTATGGGTGGTTTTAATCATACTCTAATGACACTATCAATGGATGAGGACGAATTAAAGACAGGAATACGACGAGAAAATACATTCTTGGGAGTGAATGCACTTTTTACTAAACCCGGAGATAGTATTGGTCCCGTGATTGCTACTGTAATTCTTGGGATAACCAATTATGTTCGTGATTCTCCAGCGATTCTTCAGCCCGATACTGCGTTAATAGGAATAAAAACTATTTTTTTGCTCATCCCAGCACTATTTACAATTATAAGTCTAATCTTTCTCTACTTCTATCCAATCCACGGGGAATATAAAACAAAAATATATGATGAAATTGAAAAACTTCATCAAAAGAAAATAGATCAGTTTACTGAAAAAAGAAATTTATAAATTGAGTAAATTCTAATTTTTAATCTTTTTATTTTTTAATTCTCTTTTGATAGTACTGCTAATACAGAAGACATCTTTTTCTGGAAAATTAAAAAAAGAAAAAAAATTAGTGTTCTATTTCTAAAACAATGGATTTGTATCCTTTCCCGCAATACACGCAAAAAACATTGCCATTTTCATGCAATTTTTGTTGCATTTGCTCAGTAATTTGATTCCCACATTCACTGCAATAGGCAGCATCTGGTTGTATGGGAGATACTTGCTTTATAACAGGTGGGGTTTCAACTTCAGGTTTTAGTATTTGAGCATGTGATACCTCAGGTTCTATCTTTGATTCCTCCTCTTTTTTAACGGGGCGAGGGTTGCCAGTAATAGCATAATAGAGCTCTTCAAAGAGTTTATAAAGTCCTAAAAAGATTGCTTTTAAGAGAAGGTATACACCTTTAAGGATGTAATAGATGAGATATGCTACACCTTTTAAAACGTAATAAACTACGACTACTGCAAGTATGAGAACTGCAACAGCACCTACTACTACCAATACTTGACCATAGATTGGGACGGATAAAAACCATTGTAAAAATTCTTGCCAATGCATAAAAGCTTGATCAGCAATTTCATTCCAATTAACCATTCACTTATCACCTTAATATTGTTAAATTATTCTTTTTTTTACTTAATTAAAAGGTGTTTAAAATGAATGATAAACTATATGGAGTCCAGTTTATGATTAGGAGTCCAATTTTTATTGATTAAAAATTAGGTTTATTTATTTTTTTAAATAGTATTCATGCATCATTTTAAGAGCTTTTATAGCATGATTTAATTGAGTCATGATTGATATATTATATTTTTCTGAATGTTTCAAGAAGTAATCAAAAACCCATCTCGAACCAAATACGCAGGTAATTATGGGTTTTCCTGTTTTTTTTGATAATGATTTCATGTCTCTTAGTTGCGGTGTAATAGGAAGGTTATATTTTTCAAGTGGCATCTTTGGAACTGCAAAGATATTGAGCAATGCATCCACGTTGGGGTCATTAAATAGAGCATTCAATGAGGGTCGGAAGGTAGAGAATGAAGATGGTCCAAGATCGACAGGATTTCGGGCAGAGACCCAATTTGGTGATACAGATTTTATAGCGTTGATTGTGGATTCATTAAGACTTGCCAAGTTTAATCCATTTTTTTCAATTAAGTCACAAGCTAAAGAACCTAAACTCCCAGAAGATGTAGTAATAGCAATATTTTTTCCTCTAGGTAAAGGTTGAGTAGCAAAGGCATGAGCAATATTGAACATTTCATAGAAATTATCAATTCGAAATACTCCAGGAATTTGGTTAAATAAAGCATTATAGATCTTATCATTACCTGCAATTGATCCTGTGTGGCTCTTGATCGCTATTGTACCTATTTGGCTACGTCCGTTTTTCATGACTAAGACAGGTTTTGACATTTTTTTTAATGTTGCTATAAATTTTGAACCTCTCTTTACACCTTCTATGTATAAAGTAATAACACTTGTTTCGGGGTCTTTCTCTAAATATTCAAGCATATCTATTTCATCAATATCAACCTTATTACCTATGGTGATGGTTTTTGAAAAACCTATATTCTGGCTCGCACCCCAATCAACAAATATGTTTCCTAAAACTCCAGATTGCGCTATTACAGAAATTTTACCTCCTTCTGGTACTTCATCAAAATCTATTTCTGTACTTGTAAACTTGTTTCTGAAATTAGTAATTCCGACACAATTAGGTCCCACAATTCTCACTTCATTTTTCTGTGCTATGCGTTCAATTTCTTGTTGTATTTCAATATAATTTTCATCTCCTGTTTCAGAAAAACCAGCACTCTCAATTATTATTCCTTTGACCCCCTTTTCAACACAACTCTTTATCGCATCTAATACAAAATCATTTCTTACAATAATTATGGCTAGATCGACATGTTCATTAATATCTTTAATATTAGAATACGCTTTATGCCCGAATATCTCCTCTTTGCTAATATTTACTGGGAAAGTTTTAAATTGGGAATTCAGTAAGTAACTTGTCATCGAATGACCGAACTTTAAGGATTCTGAAGCACCTATAATTGCAATACTCTTTGGGTTGAAAAAAACATCTAATTCATCCATTATCTTCACTAACATTAATTTAAAATATATCTAAATCTATGATACATTTCACTTAAGCCTTGAGATTTAAATCTAAAATTGAGTAGTTTAAATTATTCTATACAAAATAATTTAAAATATAAGAGGAGAACAAATTGAGTATTTCACAAAATTTACCCAGAATAGTCCAGTCAATTAAAGTTTCTTGTCCTATATGTAATTCAAGAAAGGAAATTGACATTCCATTAGAAATCATAAATGAATCAAAACATTTAACCACTATATCCATTTCTAAAGGAAAGATATGTGAACACCATTTTCAATTTTTCATTGATAAGAATTTTACGATTAGAGGATATCAAAAAGTTGATTTTCAAGTCAATGATGCGAAAGCACAAAAATCAAAAATGAACTTAGAAGAAATATACCAAGAATTCTGGGAATTCATCCCAGATGATAATTTCGCATTTATCCCTTTTATATTAAAGGATAAAAGAAGATAGGCTTATATAAAGAGATGAAACCCTTTTTAATCAAAAACACATAATAACCTTTAATAAATTAATTTATTAATGTATTCCTTGAAATTTTCTAAGAGATTTAGACAATGAATCTAGGAGGATTAATTAAAAAGGAATTTAGCAGAATTAAATCAGATAAACGAACTCTAATATTATTATTTGTTATTCCCATAATTCTGATCGTAATATTTGGACTTACTGCAGGAGGGGGTCCTACTAAATTTTTTACGGGAGCTGTCATTACCAAGGATGATATGCCAACACACGATGCTTTTCCTGAAAATTCTTCGATTCACGATGATACATTTATTTCTGTAATGGAACATAACACGACAAGTTGGGATCTCTATCGTTCCTTTAATACTACAAATCTTGTAGAATACAATGAAGCATTTGAAACTTGCTTATATTTCTTAAAAAATGAATTAATAGATGTCTTTATAATATTACCTGAAAATTTTTCTGAATCTGTAGAAAATAATACCAATCCAATCATCTTTTATCATATTGATGGGACTGATAGCGGTGCTTTAAATGCAATTGAAGTCGCTCTCCAAGAACCTTTGGCAATGTTTAGAATGGAAATTGGTTCCCTAACTAATTTTACCATAATGATTCCGCATTTGGAATTCGGTCCTCCTTCTTGGGAATCTCAAATTCTAAATTATGCTTTACCGTTAATATTACCTATAATAATTATTGCTACGACAATGAATTTGACAGCATTATCCATAGTATCAGAAAAGCCCCTGCCGAGGATGTTAATTACACCCACCGCAAAGAGAGAAATATTGCTGAGTAAAATAATTGCCAACTCCGTGATCATGATCATGCAAGCAGCAGAAATTTTCACCTTAACTGCTTTTTTCGGATTGTATAGCTTGGGATCGTTGTTTTATTTATTCCTCGTTCTCATAATGATAGGATTTAGTGGTATATGCATGGGATTATTTATCTCCACTATCAGTCCAACTGAGCAAGGAGCAAATCAGATGTATATGATGATGCTTATTATAATAATTATATTTTCTGGTACAATAATACCCGCGGAATCTCTGGGAAGTAGCATGAGAATCATAATTGATGTATTACCATTGGGTCATGCTTCTACTTTAATTTCAGATATTACAATGCGTGGTTTATCTTTTAATGCAGAACACGTGATTATGATAAATTTAATTTCATTGGTTTTTCTTATTCTTGCATATTTTGCATATAAATTTAAGAAATTGGAGGTGTGAAACATCCAAGAAAGAAAAGAACCTTCAAAATTAAATAATATAACTAATAAATTAAGATCAAGGATTTTCCGGATATTAAATCAAGTCAAAAAAGAATTTCGAATGTTATGGACGGACAAATTTAATATTTTCATTGCATTAGTTGTCCCACCTTTAGTTGTAGCTTTATTGGGTGTAATGGGGAGTATTTCAAGCACAGCACCAGTGATTCCTATTGATTGTGTTATAGTATCTTATGATTCCAATACATTTATTAATGAAAATAATTACACCGAATCTATATTAGATGAGTATCATGGTCCATATATAGATGCGGTAAACAAATCAGAATTATTGAACTTAGTTCATTTCTATAATGCTACAACGGATATATACGGCATGGAATCAGCGAGAGGATTATTGGCAGCAAAACAGATTAAAATTATTATCGCTATTCCAGTTGATTTTACGGAGTTATTGACTTGGGATTATCCCGGATTGATCGATTGCATTGTAGATTCATCAGATCCTAAAAAAATTCAAGAGAATATTAATGCTGTCTTCGATTCAATTAAAATTTTTGTGAATGATAATAATCTTACACCTCAATTCGATTTAAGAGGTTTTGAGGAATTCTCTATACCAGAAAACTATAGCTCCAAATTTAATAATAGTATTGTAATGACACTCTCTTTCATGATTATTGGAGTTGGAATGGTCCTTACGATTTTAGTCATTGTTCATGAAAAACCAATTGCTCGCTTACTCCTAACGCCTATAAAAAGAAATGAAATACTCCTAGCTAAGTACATAACTTATACACTTGTTTTACTACTTCAAAATATATCATTAGTTGCTACGGCAATTTCATTTGGGTTATATATTGTTGGATCAGTATTTGAATTATTTTTAGCTTTATTTGTATTAGGATTCGCAGGTCTTTCATTAGGGATTTTTATAAGTTCAATTAGTAAAACAAAAACTGAGGCTAACCAATTATTTTTTGCAATTTTTTTAGTTTTAGTTTTATTGAGTGGTATTTTCGTTCCAATAGATGCGATGCCAATTTATTTACAAGTCATAGCGTACATTTTACCATTATCTCATGGAGATCCTCTGATAAACGGTATCATAACCAAAGGAAAATCTGTATTTGGATTTGATTTCTATGTTCTATTAATAGTTAGCATGATCCTTGTTGTATTTTCATTTATATTATTCAAAAGAAGGAAATATGAGGTGTAACCTGTGATATCAGAAGACCCGATAGATATTATGGTAGAAGTGGAAAATTTAAATGTTCAATTCGGTAAAAAGCAAATTGTTCGCAATGTTTCTTTCAATGTTAATAAAGGAGAAATTATTGGAATGTTTGGAATTTCTGGAGCGGGAAAAACTACAATCATCAGGGTCCTTACTTGTCAAATTGAACAAAAACATTGGAGTGGAAAAGTTAATGTAACAGGACTATCCCCTCATAATAAAAGAAATCACGGAGTAATACTGAGTAATATTGGTTATGTTCCTCAATTGGAACAACTTAACTTATATTTTGAATTATCTCCTCTCGCTAACGTTGATATTTTCACTTCAACTTATGGTATGGATAAAAAAGAAGCGAGTAAAGTAGCAAAAAATTTATTTACAATCTTAGATATTCCTAAAGACACGTGGAATAATCGTGTTAAGCATATGAGTGGGGGAGAAAAAAAAAGACTCTCAATGGCTATTGGATTAATTCATAATCCAAATGTACTCTTCTTAGATGAACCTACTACAGGTGTTGATGCGTCAAAAAGGTACGAAATCCTTAGTTATCTTAAGAAATTGAATCAAAAGCTTCAAACAACGATGTTTATCATCACACATGACTTAGAAGCAGCGCTTATCTGCGATAAAGCAGCAATATTAAGGGAAGGTAAAATGCTTTCGTTTGATTCGCCTAAAAAATTAATTAATTCTCTACCAAGTAATGGGATGATTGCGAGATTAACAATCGAAAATCTAAATCAACAAACAATTGATATTATTCAACAATTTTCTCCAATTCAAGAGATTTTACGTGTAGGAAATGAAGTAATTGAAGTAATGATGAATGATTTTGAAGTAAACCTTCCAAAGCTAATTCAATATTTAGTTAATAAAGGACTTAATGTGACTGCAATGAGTCGAGATCTTGCTACATTCAGAAGATTCTTTCAAGTAAGGATTAAAGAAGAAGAACAGAAAGAAAAAGATCAAGAGTCATTAATTGTTGAAAATGAAGAGGTTCATGATGAATAAACCAAAATTAAGTAGAAAGAATAAAAAAAGATTAAGAGGATTTTTGATCTTTCTGGTATTAATCGGAACACCTTTGTTAACACTTGTATTAGTCAACGTTCCTTTTATTTGGTACTTCGATAATGAAACAGCTTATCAAATTAAGACTGCTGCTGCAACTTTTACTAAAACTCACCAAAATGATGCAGGGTTATTTGTAGAACCTAATATTGAGACGAATTTTAGAGCCATTGATTCGGTTAATTTTTCAATAATGGGATCGAATATAGTGGATCCAGACGTCTATCCAAATCCCTATCTGTCGAACTTCATGAATAATTATCTAATTGAAAAACAGAATATTGATGGTTCATATTCTGATATCGGAGGTATAGGATCTCTATTATCTACATACCAAGTGGTGAAAACAATTGATAAAAGAGATGCGTTTCTTTTTGATTCACCTCAAAATACTTTTCGAGTTAATGGAATAGCGAACTTCATTTCAGATTCGATTAATGATGGAGGTTGGGGATTTAAAGGAAATCCATTATTAAACGACTCAGATATTATTACTACTTA
>DAOUVJ010000173.1 GCA_030667705.1 Promethearchaeota archaeon
ATGAGTATTGCTCCTGAGACAATCTTGGCAAATGAGGCTGGTATTCCATATGCTGCAGTTGCAATGTCTACAGATTATGATTGTTGGAAGGAAGATGAGGCTCCTGTCACGTGGGACGAGATTTTAGAAGTTTTCGGTAAAAATGTAAATAATGTTATCGCGTTGCTGACCAATGTTATAAAAAAGATAAAGTAATATTTTGCAGTCTAATTAATTCTTTTTATTTTTTAATTTGATAATTTCATTTGTATAATATCGCGAGGCTCTACATTGAAAAAATTATTATTCTTTTACAGATTTATTAGTATTATCATTCTTTTACAAATTTAGTATTTTAAAGAGAGTATAAACATGCCCGTAATTAAATTTCTTGGTGGTGCCAGAGAAGTCGGAAGATCCGCCATACTAATTGAATCGAATAATAAAGAAAAGATAATGCTCGATTATGGAGTAAGATTCAAAGAAGAGGAACGTCTTCCCGATAAAACTGATTTAAATAATCTTAAAGCCGTTGCTCTTACTCACTGCCATATAGATCATTCAGGAGCACTACCCTTACTATATAAAAATTCAAGCTTACCTTTCTATACTAATCCACTATCATTAAGAATATCTGATATTCTCTTAAAAGATATGATTAAGATTTCTAGGTTTCCATACCCCTTTGGTTATAAAGAATTAGATAAATTAAGACAAAGTGCCAAATTCTTGAGAAATGGGATTCGCCAGAAAATCTCTAATGATTTTCATATAACATTTTATGATGCTGGACATATTCCTGGAAGTATTTCAATTCTTGTTGAGGTTGATGGAAAAAAAATATTTTATACTGGAGATATAAATTCACAAACTACTAATCTCATAAATCCTGCAAAATCTTCAGAAATACCAAAGATTGATGCATTAATTACAGAATCAACTTATGCTCTAAAAGAGCATCCTCCAAGAGAGGAAACAGAAAGAGATATCGTAGATAAAATTGTTAACATAATAGAAAATGACGGTAATGTATTAATTCCCGCATTTGGGGTTGCGAGATCACAAGAAGTTTTATTAGTTTTAAAAAAGTATGACCTAAAGATACCAATATATTTGGATGGACTTGCTAGAAAAGTTTGTATGGCATATTCTGAATTCCCTAACGCATTCAAGGATTTTTCTATGCTCAAGAGTGCAATTAAGACCACACAATTTGCAAAAAGTAGAAATCGAATGAGTATTTTAGAAAAAGGAAAAAATATTATTATTTCACCTTCAGGAATGCTTAAAGGTGGTGCTGTGATTGATTACGCGTCAAAAATTGTTAAAGATCCCGCATCAGCTATATATCTCGTAGGATATCAAGTAGAAGGCACGCCTGGAAGAAAACTTTTAGAAGAGAGAATATTCGAATTTGAGGAAAGGGGATATTCAAGAAGTACTAAAATAAAAGCATTGTGTGAAGTAGATCATTTTGATTTTTCAAGTCATGCTGATAAATCAGACCTCCTTAATTACATTAAAGGAATTAAATTCAATAATTCACGTTATGTGTTTTGTGTTCACGGAGATGAAAAGTCAACTACGTCTTTAGCTAGTAATCTAAATAAGGAAAATTACAATGCTGTCGCTCCTGAAACAGGAGAATCTTACGCTATTTAGTATCATTAGTGATATGTCTTTGTTCTTTGATAATTTTATCACAATTTTTTAAAAAAAGTTCTATTTTATCAATAGGAACCACAGTTCCAGCAGCTGGAGGATGACCTCCTCCTAATGCATCCAAATTTGAAAGTGATAATGCCTTTCTTATTGCTTCTGATAAGTTTACTCCTTCTGCTACAACCTTATTACTTGCTCTAGCTGATATTTTGTAAACTCCTTCCGTTTCTCTCTTAGAACAACCAAAAATTGGCTTTATATTATTGATAATTCCACTTCTATCAAAATTAAGAATTGAAGCAATAGTTCCAATCATTGTATCAGCTATTACGTCTTCTCCATAAAAATATTGAATATAATCCATTTCTTTGATTTTTCCATCCTTATGGATCCAATTTAAAGCGTTAGATATTTTTTTCCTATATTCAACGAGATTTTCTTGAGCTTTTTGATAAGCTATACGCCTATCACCCATGCCTATTGCTATACCTAAAGAAGCATTTTCACTCCGCCCACAAGAGTTTAATAACTTAGAAAATTCCTTTAATTCATGTAATTCAGATCCCACAATTTCATTTTTCAAGATATATCTATTGATGATTAGATTTTGAGTTATAATATCCGGGTCAATTTCATATTTTAGGGCATATTCAATAATTTTTGATGAAATATCTCTCTTTTCACTTTGAGTAAGATCATTTAGTGTTCTTATATTACCATCTGGTTTTTCCATTAATATACCAATCGTTTTTAAAAATTTCAAGGTGGTACTAGAATTTCCTGTTAATCCGGGTAAATTAATATTATTTGAATAAGCAATTGCTTCATTTATTGGCTTTATTGGTGAAAAACTAAGATCATCCACCTCATCAATTAAATCCGCTTCAATCGCATCTTTAAGGATGTAAGAATTAATACCTGTGAACGAATGATTAGAACCTCTATTTTGAATATCACCTGTTGCACCCACTAAAGCAATAGGAGAAAGATCAACATTTTTCTTATCTATTATTTTTGAAAATAAGTAGCATAAACCTGAACCGGAGATTTCTGTGCTTCCATCTATATCAAAAAAATATGGATTTATGTGCCAAGGGATACCATCTTTATGAATTTTTTCTATATTGGGATCTTCTTTATTTGAAACTTCTTGTGGGAGATGGTGATCTAAAATAAGAAAAGGAACTTGGACCTCATCAAGCTGGAGATGTTTAATTAATTCTAAGTATTGACCACTCCCAAAATCAGAAAAAATGATGAATTTCGCTCCATCAATAGCATCTTTTGCTAACTTAATGATTTCTTCTCTTTCTAATTGTTTTAATACCCTTATTTGAAATGGAATTCTTTTTCTTAAAAAAGTCTTACCTAATATTGCTCCTGAAGACAATCCATCAGCATCAAGATGCGTATATATGTTCAAATTTAGATTAGATTTCTCAAGTGTATCAAGTAGGAATTTTTTAGCTAATCGTAAGGATTCTATTAATAATTGTAAAGAATCGGATACTTCATTCATTGTTATAAAATTTTAATATAAACTTAATTTAATATATTAAAATAAGTAAAAAATAATAAATACTCATTTAAAAAATGGAGAAAAGTGATCGAAATGCATCATATCAAAATTAATAATCTTACTCTAAAACTCGTGAAAAAGATTATTGAAAATAAAGAATTATATAAAGCCGACATTCAAAAACTTGAAAATGGCTCAACAGTTTTAGACATGGCTAATGCATCTTGGACTGGAGGTAAATTAGTTGGTGAAATTTGTATGGGAGGATTAGGTAATGTTGAATTTTCTTCTTACGATTTAGATGGCCATTATATTCCAAGTGTTAATGTATATACCTCTGAACCTATTATCTCTTGCATGGCATCTCAATTGGCTGGCTGGAGCGTTAAATTAAAAAAAGAAGTTGAAAAAGATGGAAAAATGAAGAAAAAGGTATTATTTCAATCTTTAGGTTCAGGTCCTGCTAGAGCTAAAAGTAAAACTGAGAAACTTTTCGAAGAAATAGATTACACTGATGATTCAGATTGTGCGATAATCGTGTTTGAAACTGACAAATTACCAAATTCAGAAGTTATGGATATTGTAGCAACGAAAAGTGGTGTAAGCCCAAGTGATACATATGCAGTATGTGCCCCTACAGCTTGTTTAACAGGATCTATCCAAGTTGCTGCAAGGATAGTAGAAACAGGAATTCATAAACTACATGAAATTCATTTCCCCCTCGAAGTGCTAAAAGATGGGTTTGGGACAACGAGTATAGCACCCATAGCAAAAGATGATTTGGGAGCAATGGGAAGAACCAATGATTCTATAAGTGCAGCAGGGTTGACTTATTATACAATTGATGTTGATAAGGAAAAAGAGGCCGAGTTATTTGAACTGTTGAAAAAAGCACCTGCTAATACTTCATCTAGCTATGGAAAACCTTTCTTAGAAACATTTAAAGCAGCCGATTATGACTTCTATAAAATTGATCCTGGTTTATTTGCTCCTGCAAAATATACAATGACAAATGTTAGGACTGGGAAAAGCATAACTGTTGGCGAAGTAAATCACGAGTTATTAAAACTATCCTACAAATTAAAGTAAAAATTTTTTCTTTTCTTTTTCTTAGAAATTAGTTAATTCACCTTGATACTTTAAAATTTCCGAAGTTGGGATATCTTTATCAAATTCTATTTCTTTTTGAATTCCTAAGTATGCACATGCGATATTGGCAGCAGCGGCTATTTCTGCTTTTTTTAGCGTAAGAGTATATCCATTTACAGTTTGAGCTCTCTCTTCTGAATCAGAACGTGCACTTCTTCTTTGAGAATCGAAATAACCCTCAGCATCAAAAGTCTTATCTGATAATTGATTACTTCTTTCAGTTTTCATTTTATATAAGAGAGATGCCATTTTTTCAGAAACATTGAAAGGTAATTGGTTTTTTACTATTACTCTTATAATATTGTTGATATCAAAATAATTTAGGGTTTCGAATTTAGCCCTTAAATACTTTTTAAGATTTTCAGAATCTCTTTCACATTCTATTTCAGTCCAGTCATGAATTGCTAATCGTCTTCTGAAAAAGATCATTTCCCAATCGATATTAAGTTCTTTTAAGAATTCGAATAATTTATCATCATTAGCTTTTTTCATTTCTAAAGTGATAAATAGCTGAAGCCCATAATATTTATGCTCTTGTTGAAGAAAAAACCCTCTTTGGTGCATTGATGCCAAGATTTTTATGCTCAAAGAATAAATATTATCAGTCACTCCTTTTTTATCACAACTTAGATAAATTACATTTCCCTCTTCACTAATATATTCACAATCCAAAAATCCGAGAATGCTTTCATTATTTTGATCAATAAATTCACATAATCCACTAAGGGTTGGTTTAACATCAAATTTCTTCAAATCATTTTCTTGAATTGTAACATAATCATGATAACTACCACCAATAGCTAATTTTATCGCATTAAGTTTTAATTCTTCATTAATTCCAAATACATTCTTAAAAGCATCGTTCAATGGAAATATTTCTTGTTCAAGTATTTTAACTTCTGCCATTGAACTTTCATAAGGTTCAGGATCTCTTAACATTTTATTCATTATTGGTGCCTCTGAAGCGTCAACTTCGACCTCATAGTCTTTAGCCAAGTTTTTTCTTATCACGCAAATAGATCGCTTTTTCTCATTATACATGTTAAGTGAAGTATTGTTATCAATAACCGCTCTAAAATGTTCAGTAAATCTTTCTTCTGTATCATCAGATTTCAATTTTCTCTTTCTCAAAAATAGCACCAAGAATAGTAATAAATTATATCTCTAATCTTTAATAAGATCCTTAAATCTTTTAATTTTTTGTTTTAATGTTCTCATCCCATATTAATTAAAATAAGGATTGACAAATTATTAAATAGCTAAACTTAGCAAATTTTTTGAATTATATTTCCAAAAATCAATTATTGATCTTTTTCTTTGCTATGGTTCAAGCTAATTCAAAAGTTCCATCTTTCTTGCGCGTGTAAGTAATTGTACTACCAAAATTATTTCGGACAGATATCTTGTTTCCATCTACATCTAATAATTCTATAGAATAAGGGATTCTTCTTTGTTTAATTAAATCATTTAATATTTTTCTTTCTTCTTCGGGGTCCATATAATATAGAATAAATCATTTAAAAAAAGTTTTATGAAAACGAAAAACTAATTATTCACCTTTCCAGAAATTTCTTCTATATCCAACCTTAACATGCAAGTATTTACATAAGATTTTTCATTATTAAGATGTTTCTTTTTCATCCTATCCGTATTTTCTTCTAAATGACTTATCAATACATCAAATCCATGTTTTTTTTCTTCAAGATTCTCGATAATAATCAATTTTCCCCTCATAACAATTGATTGATACGCATGATCACATTCATTCATCTTATAACCCCTATCCTTGATTATTGTAGCACATACTACTGGATTTGTTTTAATAAAGTCAATTTTTAATCCTTCATTTGCACAATGAAAGTATAAACAATTTTTATCCTGGTCATAACCATAACTAAGAGAAACTATATACGGCTCATCTTTTCGGCACATTGATATTGTAACATATTTTCCCTCAATGATAATTGTATTTAAGAGATCTTTTTCAGTGATCTCTTTTTCCTTCCGTCTCATGTGATATTTTATCATGATTAAATTAATGCTTCATATGTATTTTGGATATAAACTTGATGGTTTATTTAATTTTAATAATTTCTTCTGAAAATTTTAATAAATACATCGGTTATAAATATAAAAGAGTATTTAATTAATAGTAATAACATTAATACTCTTAATTTTAGTTTTTTAAATTTTAAAATATTATTTTAGATTAAGTGATTTTTATGGCAAAACAAACACTAGATATTGG
>DAOUVJ010000065.1 GCA_030667705.1 Promethearchaeota archaeon
ATCGGGATAAAACAATACCACGCTTGCATCTCCATTTTTGGGGGGATTTCCATCCGAACCTTGAATGTCAAGTTGAGCAGTAATTGAATCCCCATACATAAATCCATTTGTCTCCCATAATATACCTGAATAATCAATATAACTATGCATATCATGAATAGCGTTTGGAGATATGAGTTCTAAAGTATAGAGTCCAGTAGCTGCATTTGCAAGTGAGACATTTGTTTTTTTAAAACCTGTTAAATCTTCAACAATAGATTCAGAATTATTATAAATATCTAGTGAACTTGGATCTGTAAGGTTGGTTGCATCAAAGTAATTAGGATATACAAACCAAAATTCAAGAAAATCCCATTGATCAAAATTTACATGATTTATATTAAAAGTATAATCGAATGTCCAACGTGGAGTAGTATCATAACTTACATTATAGGAACTTGTTGCGGGATCCACCCAAAAAGCTTTAACATTATATGAAACATCAAATTGAAATCCTTTAATAATACTATTATTCCAATTCAAGTCAATTTGGTAATCATGTTGGGGATTACTAGTTATGTGAGTTGTGAAATTGTTATTCCATTGACCTTTTCCCCAAGTTAATGAAGAACTACTATCATATGGGGCTGTATCTATAACTTGATTCTCTATTGGAATGTCTTGGATGTTTAATTCATCATCTTCGGAAATTATGAAATCTGAAGGCATGTAACCCCTGGTTACGTTTAATTTAAATGAGCTTGCATCTAATGATTCAGAATTATATAATACATCAACATCTTTAATCGCATTAGTCCAAGAGGTTCCATTATCAGTGCTCAATTTTACTTGATGTTCAACTGTTGTATCGGGATCTCCAAACGTTTCTCTAGGTAGAGTTACCAAACTATAGACCAATTTTGTATTATTTGATTTAATTACAATAAAGTAATTATTAAGAATCATGTTTGATGTATTTGGAATGTTGAATCCAAAATAAGTTAGGTTATCACCGAGATATGCTAAAGTTAAGGAATCTATTTGTTCAGCATAGTCAGGTTCTAGAGTATCTTCTAAAAGATTACTTTGAGTTCTTGAGATTGTAGTGTTGGCTTTATATAATGTAATGTTTAGTTCAGAATTTTGAGCGTCAGTTAAATTTAATGTTCTAATCCAAGCATAAAATCCATTTACAGTAGAGTCTTCTCCTTTCAAGTCAAATTCTAGTGCTACATGATCTGAGCTTGTGATTGGAATGTCAAAAGCATAAGTAGAAGATTCTCTGAGTTCATAGATTGTAACATTATAATCTTGTGTATCTCCTCTTGAAATATAAAATTGGACTTCATTTTGATTTGTTAAATTAATATATTTGAGGTTTTCATTAATAATGTGTTTTTCAATATCAAAAATTCCCAAACTAGCATTTAGATATATTGAATTAGTAACATCTATCCATGCTGATCCAATATTATCTTTCATTTTAATGATCATGCTTGCATTCCTGCTAATTTCAAGTTGAAGTGATATGATAAATCCTAGTATCAAGGATCTATTGAAATCTAAATCAATATCGGGAGTAAAGGATTGAAAACTCGTATCTGAAAAATCTGCTGTTAAAGTTAAATTGATAATACCGCTATCTCCATCAAACCTTATGAAAGTTGAGTCACTATCATCATTTAATAAATCTAAATCTAATTTTGTAGAATTAGTACCTTGATTTAAAGTCATATTTGAATATCCCGGATCTCGATTCATATCAAATTCTATGAAACTTGTTGCTTCTAAAGCGCTATTATCCTCTAAAACATAATCTGTAGTGAAATTATTTTGAAAAGTGAAGTTAAAATCTCCACATGTCAAATATGAATCAATTGAATTTGACATTGAAGGAATATCGAAATATTTCTGATTATTTACTAACGAAGAAGTATTTGTAGTATAAATTCGAACATCTTGATCATCTCCAGATCCTGTGAGGTAATAATCACTCAAATATGGATCTGAGTTAAGTGATAAGTTCTGTAATTCATTATCATAAAGATCTTTACCATCATCATTAATTTCAGCAAATTTAAAATCATTAAATAGCAGAGTATTTGTTAGAAAAATTGATATGATAAAAATACTCACTAATAAAATCTGTTTAGTTTCTTTTTTTCGTCGATTCATATAAAATAACCGAATTATTCAATTTTTTTAATATTAAAATTATTTAAAAATAAAAAAATTTCGCAATTTATTTTAAATTTATTAGATAGAATACAACATGACAAAATATTATAACCTATCAGTTCATTCTTAAGACTAAAATAAATACTTCTTTAGTTTGATATTATGACGATCGAGGAACAAATTACTAATGATATAGATATTAATAGAGAGCAATATATTGATTTTTTTCGTAAAGTGGTTCAAGCAAATTCTTATAATCCTTCCGGAAATGAATTAAATGTTGGAATATTGATTGAAGAATACTTGAAATCTGTTGATATTGAAAGTCAACTCTTTCCATTTGGTGATAATCGTGCAAATTTAATCGCATCATTAAATAATGATAATAAGGGTAAAGTGCTGTTATATAATGGTCACATGGATGTAGTACCCCCTGGTAATGAAGAAGAATGGACAAAACCACCGCTAGAAGCATTTATGAAAAGAAAAAAGTATATTTATGGGAGAGGGACAACAGATATGAAAGGGGGATTAGTTGCAATGGTAATAGCTTTGAAAATAATGAAATCTCTTGATATAGAGTTATCTGGAGATTTGATATTAAATGCTGTAGCAGATGAGGAAACTGGGGGCATACTTGGAACTAAATGGTGTCTTGAAAACGCTCTTCAATCAATTAAACCAACTTTTACAATTATTGGTGAACCAACAGGGTTAAATCCGTTGCCAAAAGCTATCATACTTGGTGAGAAGGGTCATTTATATCTTAAAGTTATTACTAAAGGGATATCATGTCACGCTTCCATGCCAAATATGGGAAAAAATGCTATTTACATGATGAGTGAATTAATTGAAAATCTAAAATATCTGAATCAATATATCCCTGATTCTAAACCCCCTATTCCTTTAAATATATTAAAAAAACTATTATCATCTTCTTTCCCTGATACAGAAAATTTTGAACGCATTTTAGGGGAACAACCTCAATTAAGCCACTTGCTCCAATCATTGGTGCAATTTAGCTATTCAGTAACTATGATTAATGCTGGAATTAAAGGAAATGTTGTCCCCGATACATGTGAAGCTCTTATTGACATTCGGTTATTACCAGGACAAAAAATTGAAGGGATTATTGAGGGTTTCAACAATCTAATTAAAAAAAAAATGGGATATGAAGTACGAAATAATCTTTTAGGTAAACCTGAAGATGTTTACATATATATAGAGGCATCAGATGCATCAGAAGGATCCTATTGGGATGAGTGGAAGGACTCTAAAGAATTAGAAGAATTTTTTGACATAGTTGAGACGATATATAAAAAAAAGCCATTTTATTTATTATACCCCGCTTCAGCAGATGCTCATTACTTTAGGAATGATGGTTATTGTCCTCAAACTATCTTATTTGGACCTGGAAGTGCGGGAACAGCCCATGCAGTCAATGAATTCATTGAAATTGAAGATTTTTTGAAAGCAATTAAGGTTTATACCCTTTTTGCTTATAATTATCTAAAAAAATAAAATCAAAAATTAAAATAAAATGTAAATTTATTTAAGATCTTATTTTTTTAATAGTTTAAACTTCAATTAATTATACTTAATCAATTTGCAAGACATTAAGACAGAGGATACTGTAATTCTTATCGATGTTTCACGATCGATGGTTCGACAAGATTTTAAACCAAATCGATTAGCTGTGGCTTTAAGTGCGGTTTATAATTTCATTCAGACTAAATTTACAATTGATCCAAAAGATAGAATCGCGCTACTTTCCTTTGGGGCTACAATCAGAAAATTAAGTTCATTTACTTATGAGGAAGATAAACTCATAAATTCTCTTAAAAGTATTCAAATTGGTGGTAATGGGCAATTACTTGATGGAATATCTTTTGCTTTACAATTAATTGTAGGAAGTATGCGCAAGCTGGGAGGAAAAACAAATCGAATCTTTATAATTTCTGATAGTAAATTAAAATTGGATAATAAACTTCAAAAATTAGTGTCAATCGCAGCGGGATTAGGGATTTTTATTGATACTTGTCAGTTGGGTACGGAGGAGGTCTATGCAGAGAATATTTTTAAAAAAATTGCCAGAGACACTGGAGGTGAATATGGTTTTTTTAATAATTCTAAAGCAATATTAAATGCTGGAAGATCTTTCGCCTCAAAAAAAGATAGTAAAACTACTACCGATTATTTTGCTCCTGATAAACAAGAAAAAATTGCGCCTTTGGTGAGTGATATTGCATTACCACTAAGAAGACCATCGCTCTTAGATATCCGTCTAATGATGAGTACAAACGGTTCGGGTCAAGATAAGTGTCAAATATGTCATTCTATAAAAGCACCTTTAACTAGTGCTGATTTTTATTCTGAAGGGCGGTACTGTCCTTCATGTGATCGTCCAATGCACATCTCATGTGCTACAATGTGGGCTAAAAAGACAGAAAAATCATCTGAAAGTGTTTTTAGATGCCCATTTTGCTACTTCTTACTTGAACTTCCTGCATATGCAACTAAATTGATTAAAGAAAATCTTGAAGATGAACCAAAAATCAAACTTTTGTCTCAAGATGATGCTAAATCCACACACATGATATTAATAAGTGAGGAAAATGTTTCTGAGATAGATGTTTCCTGTAACTATTGTTATAGTATTTTTTTAGGAGATTATAACGTGTACCAATGCGAGAAGTGTAAAAGTTATTACCATGAACCTTGTTTAGAAAAAATGAATAAAGAAATACACGCGTGTAGAAATTGTGGTGCTAAAATTATGTTTTCATGATTTTTTTATTAATTCTCGCGCATTTAAAACCAATCTAATTAGATAACAAAACGACCAACTTTTTTTAGAAAGTTTTCATTAATGTATTAAAGGAGGTTTTGAACTTTTCGGATATGAAAAAAGGTAAATGGGTAATTACAAGTGCTTGGCCTTATGTGAATGCTATTCCTCATCTTGGAAACATGATAGGAAGTACCTTATCGGCAGATGTATTTGCAAGATTTTTAAGACTAAGAGGGGATGAGGTTGTGCTTGTATCGGGGTCAGATTCTCATGGTACCCCAGTTGCAATTGAAGCTAAAAAACTCGGTGTATCAACTAAAGACTTGGCACTTAAAAATCACGAAATCATTAAAGATCTGTATAAAAAATGGAATTTGTCTTATGATAATTATACTATTACACATAACCCAATTCATATTGAATTTGTCCAGAATTTCTATCTTGATATACAAAAAAATGGATTTATCTTTGAAAAAGAGATTGAGTCTTTTTATTGTGAGAAAGATGATTTATTTCTTCCAGATAGATTTGTGGAAGGCACTTGTCCTCACTGTGTATTTGAAGATGCGAGAGGAGACCAATGTGATAACTGTCAAAAATTATTAACACCCTTAGAATTAAATAAACCAAGATGTGCGATTTGTGGTGATCCCCCAATCATCAAAAAGACAAAGCATTGGTATTTCGATTTTCCAAAAATGCAGAATAAGCTTGCGGGATTTATTGACAATAATGAGTTAATCCCTCAAAATGCTCGTCAGATGTGTTTAAATAGTATTTCAGAGGGAATTCCTGAACGTGCAATAACTAGAGATTTAGAATGGGGCATTCCTGCGAAATTTGAAGGAGCAGAAAGTAAAACTATCTATGTATGGTTTGAAGCTGTTTTGGGTTATATATCAGCGGTGAAGGAATGGGCTGATAAGATCATTAAAAAACCAGAGAAATTTGATTATTTTTGGAAAGATAAAAATACACGTACGGTGTACTTCATTGGAAAGGATAACATTATATTTCATCTCATAATATTACCGGGGTTAATAATAGGTTATAATAAAGATAAAGCTGAAGAAGATAAATATGTTTTACCTTATAATGTATCTTCAACAGAATGGTTAATGTATGAGAATACGAAATTCTCTAAATCAAGAGGTGTAGGGATTTGGATTGATGATGCTTTAGAGCTTGCACCCTTGGATTATTGGCGTTTTTCCTTACTCTATAATCGACCCGAAACTAGCGATACTTCATTTTTATGGACGGAATTTGAAAATAATATTAAAGCCTTGAATGATAACATAGGAAACTTCATTCATAGAACCCTAACATTCATTGAAAAGCAATTCAAGAGTGAAATTCCTGAAAGATCTAAGAATGATAAGACAGATGAAAAATTTTTAGATCTGATCGAAAACCTGGGAAAATCAACTGAAGATAACATGATTAATTTTAAAATTAGGAAATCCATAAGAGAGATCGTAAGTTTTGGAAAAGAATGTAATATCTATTTAAATACTAAAGCACCATGGCATTTAATTAAGGAAGATAAAGCCAAAGCAGGTCATGTTTTCAATATTTGTGCTCAAGCAGTTCATGCTTTTGCCATATTATTAAATCCTTTCATTCCCGATACAAGTCTTCAAATATTATCATATCTAAATCTCGATTCAAATATAAATTGGCAAGATATTAAGAACACCGCAATTAAAGCAGGTCATAAAATAAAAAAACCTAAACCATTGTTCCAAAAACTAGATATTAAGGAACTCCAAGAAAAGCTTAAAACTCTAAAAGAAAAAAAAGAAAAAGGTGATAGTGAATTGGTATCGTATGATTATTTTAAGAAATTAGATATAAGGGTTGCATTAGTAGAAGAAATTGAAAAAGTACCTAAAGCAGATAAACTTTACAAACTATCTATTGATTTAGGTGACGAAAAAAGAACATTAGTTGCTGGGTTGGCTGAACACTATAAAGCGGATGAATTAAAAGGAAAGAAGATTGTGATACTAGCAAATTTAGAACCAAGGAAATTAAGAGGCATCGAAAGCCAGGGGATGCTTATTGCTGCTGTTGATGGAAAGATTGTTTCAGTATTAACTCCAGATAAAAATATTCCCCCTGGAGCAAAAATCGAATAATCTATAACTTAAGTGAAAATATTGGATTTAGTCTCGCTATGATATCTCCAAGATCTAATTGAAGAGACTTTAAAATCACATCTCTTCCCCTGTATTCAAATTGTAACTCTTTTACATTCCTAACAATTTTAAGTTTATTTGTATCTTCTCTTAATTCACAAACAAAATACCTTTGATCCTTATATTCTAAAACTTTTTGTACTCTTTTAACATCTGGAAAAGAATACCCTCCACCGTGTGCTAGGATATTCGCATTCTTTAATAGATCCATTAATCCTAATTTTTCAGCAGTTTCCTTAAATTTAAGAGTTCTGATAACTTGTTCTGAAAGATTTCGCTTACCTTGAAACAAATAACAAGCAATATCAGCCCTTAAAACTGTTGGGAAAATGTTATTCTCAACAAGTTCGCAAGATGTATCAGTGCAACAGCATCCTAAATACATGTTATTATAATCTTTTAAGAATTGGTGAGGTTGATTACAAATAATATGAAAATCATTCCCAAAAATCTGTTTCGCAATTAACTCTCTTTTGATTTTTGAAAATTTTAATGCTTTCAAGTGAAATTTCATGTATTCTTTTGCTTCCGAGTCAGTTAATATATATTGCATTCCAAATGGTGTCGTTTCTTCAATTGCCATTTGTTTAAGAATAGGTGATTGATCCACATATAAGCCAATGCCATGTAAATCAGTTCGAAACTCCGGCGCTGAACCATGGATTAAAAATACATAAGGTGGTAATTTCATATCTGATAAATTCTTTACTTCAAGACAATTAATAAAATGATTGCTTACTCCATAATCCCAATTTATAAGTATATTATCATGGTATAATTCCATTGATTTAATTTTATCAATTTCTTTAATAATATCAAAAGGATCAGGAGGTTTACTCAAACCCCCTACTAAAATTCCACAACAATTTGGTTTCATATTTAAGAATATGAGTTTTTCTTTTCCATTTCCCCAATTTATTCTTCCTCCATATCCCAAACCAGAATTCCATCTGAAATTATTTCGCGAAATCGTTTCATCTGGCGAAGAAATGAAAGTTGCATTTGGTTCTAAGCCATACTTTTCTTGAATAATCTGCATTTGAGCTAAACCATACTTCATGTTAGCTTTGCATAATCTAGAAGCACCATCATTTAATCCTGTAGAAAAAATAAATTGAGATGTTCTTTCTAATAATTCTTTCTTTGACAAATCCAAGACTTTATTGGATGTGTTAGCTAAATTCATCGGATTAGGATTATAATCTTAACCATATTGAAGTAATAAATAATTATAATACCATTGCTATATAATATTATTGCAACCTAATTCGTTATTTCATTTTTATTTTACACAATCGAGTATTCTTAAACCATTATGAACAATATAAACGAAATTGTATTGTATGATTTGGTCCAAGGCATCATTAAGGAAGGAGATTACTTAGGATCTATTATAACCAAATGTAAGGATAATCATAAATCTGTTATCTTTTCAGATAAAGTTAGAATATCCAAAGATAACGGATTGTTTCTTGAAGCAGGGCTTAATATTGGGTTTGAAATTCTCAATCATAAGTCATCTGCTTTTTCCCGTAAATTAAACAATTTTACCATTAATGATTTATCTACAATTGAATATTGTGTAAAAATTCCAGATGATATAATGCTGTTGTATGACGAGGGTCAGTTTTCTGATGCTTTTCCTTTTACTATAAATTTGTTGCACACAGCAGGATTATATTTAGATGATTATAACCATGGTATCAATCATTTTGATTTTTTTCATGGAGAAATTCTTAAAAATCCCATATCTCTAATTAATAATGGAATTATTCTTGCTGATCGAGTGGTCATCGATCACCACGGAGATCCCGTATTTTATGATTGTTTGATTGTCGGAAGGGACGAGAATGAGAATTTAAAAGTAAGTTATGAACCATTAACTAACGTTGACGATAAAGTTGTTGAATATATCATCATTTTAGGAATAGAAGAGCTAAAAATTTGAGTTATTTATGTTACTTTATGAGAATAAAAAAGCAAAATTGCTTAACATATTAAAAATTGGGATAAATCCCTTTAAGAAGTTCGTAAGTACGGGAGAAATCAAGGAAGAATTAGGACTTGTCAAATCCCGTAAATCCTTACTCCAACATGTTGTTAATATTATCAAATCAGAAGATAATTTTATCCTTCCTATTATTGGAGATGTAGGAATAGGCAAAACTCATTTATTTTGGACCCTAAAAAATACTCTTTATTATTATAATTCTATTTATATTTCATTAGATACAGTCTATAAGAAATTCTTCTATAATACTTACTCAGAGTTTATTGATGCTATTGGAGTAGAACCATTAAGATATATTATAAACCATTTATGTGATGAATGGGGTGCGCTTGATAAAATTTATGGGTTTTTCCACGTGGCAGATATTGAGAAAGTAAAAAAAATTGCCATTCAAAAATTGGAGAATAAATTTGAAAAAGATGAAAAAAATGCTTTAATTGATGTTATAAATGGAATAGTCACTCATCAACTCGATCCTTTTAAAAAAGTCGAAGCAGAAGGATGGTTACTTGGAGAATTAATGAATGTAAGAGAATTATCTCGGTTAAAACTAAAATATGACTTAAGAAAAGGCCAAGCCGCTTATATTATGCTTAAATTACTTATCGAAAATTCTAAATTAGGTTCAGTTCTATTCATTGATGATTTTGAAAAAATAATTTCAATTATTAAACCAAAAGATAATGCTACTGAAGAAGAAGTGTTCGATCCAAGTTGGCTATATGGTCAAAGTCAAAATCCAGAAGAAATAACCTCACAAAAAATATTTCAGAAAATCATAAAATTACAATCTATTAAAGGATTACGCTTAATTATCACTCTAAAATCTGATAACTCTCTTGAAGAAATTAAAAAACGTTTTCAAGAATTGAGTAAAGAGAAGACAATTAAGTTTATTGAACCAATCTACATAGAGAATTTTACCGAGAATGATATCTATGATTTTTACCTTAACAACATGAAGCATTTTCTGGAAAATCTAGGACTAACGAAATTAGCGAAAGCTGAATTTGAATATTTTCCATTAAATAAACAGATTTTAAGAAACTTGTACTCCCGTTCTGATGGAAATCCACGTGAATTTATCAAACTTTTGATAAAAATATTTAACGATATTATTTTTTCTAATGATGATATAGATACTATATTAGGAGAATATGAATCCGAACAATTATAAAGTCCTTTGTTGTAAAATTCTTTTGTATGTTTTAATTTCAGAAATTAGAGATTCCTTTTTGGTTAGATCTAAATCAGAATTCATAATTTTTTCTTTAAATTCTTCTACTATATGAACGTCATTAAAAAAGGCTAGTAATAAGCTCCTCAAAATTTGTTTGCTATATAAATCGATGATATTCTCCTTCAGTAGAATATCGTAGAGTACATCAGTTGATTCCACGTGCTTTTTTAAGACTTTTACAGATTTTTGAACGATTTTAGGATTTTTGGATTCTAAATTTTTTATAATCTTTGGAAAAAATCTATCAGGAATTTTTTTTGCATAATAAATAATCGTAAGAGCGCTAATTGTTATAGGATCATAATCATCAACTAATGCAAATTCTATGACATCTAAAATGTTTTTAAAAAGTTCATCAATTCTTATTGATTTTGAGAAGGCTAATAAGATTTCGTTACGTATCCAACGATCGGATTTGAAATATGTTGTAATCAAGAAATTTGTATACTTATCACTTAAAAAGTGATTTTTACCGATTTCTCCTAAAAGAAATATAACATTTATCGCAAAATGATTAAATAAAGAATCTTGACTGCTAGTTATAAGATAGTCTATATCTATTAGATTTTTAAGATGGGGTGTCTTACTTGCTTCAATCAAGAATTCATTAATTGCAGTATAGTTTGCTGATTTAATAAATAATTCAAGATTCTTGTCATGATCATTCATGGGTTGTTATAATGTCGGTTCCTCGTAGTTATCATTGTCTTCATCCAAAATGATATCATTAGTAATTATTTGAGGTGGTGGAAGATTTTCTTCCTTGATTTTTTTCTTTTTTAAAAATTGATTTATCTCAATAGTATTAACTTTTTCATATTCGAGAGCACCAGTATTTTCCAAATAATCCTTGAACTCATAAACAATTTCGACTACTTCTTTTTGATTAAATTTTTTCTTGAAAATCAAATTGTTCCTTTCTAAGGTAAATTTCGAATACCACCAGTAAAAAATAATTGTTATGAATAAAATTAGGAAGTTATTCACTAAATTTATTTGATTACGATTTGAAAATATGCCTGAAGTGGAACCTCCTCCTATAATCATGATTACTTGACCCTCAACATACAAAATCGTAAATGCGAACAAAAAGAATGACAGATTATTTGGATTAAATATCTTCAATCGATAAATATTTGCTCCTAGACCTCTTAAAACTATTATTGAGGTTATAATCATCAATAGGATATCTAATAAAATCCTTAAAGCATCAACTCCTACGCTATTTTCAACGGACATGAAAGAATAAATAAAACTAAATGACCTATACCATATTATAATCCAAATAAGAATATGAAATGTTGAAGAAAAGACATTAGGTGTTTCATTTTTTTGACTCTGTATTTGAAGTTGATAAAGCCTATAAGATAGCAAAAAAATCAACATGTACATGAAAATATTCCAGCCTAGAAACCAGTATAAAGGATCTGTAGAGTCAGTCGGGTTTATGGGTTCAAATAGTGATAAAGCAGCAAAATATGAAGAAATCTGAATTATAATTGTAAGCAAAACTGCCATAGTAGCGAAAATTATGCTTACATTTTTATTTCGGATCAAATTTGATTCTTGTTCTTTTATAATCATTTTGTTAGCTTTGGTTGCCATGTTTTCAAAACTTATACGAATGAAGAAAATTTGCACAAGATTCCATCCAAAATAAATAATCACAAATAATGAAGGTAAAAGAATATCCCATCCGAAAAATTGAACTGTAATTTGACTAGAAGAGCCAAATAAAAAGTAAAGTGATACTATAACTAAACTTATCCCTAATCCAATCATTAATGCGAACAATTTTCTTGCGTAATTATTACGTTCCTTTGAAAACAAATAGACATCTAACTTGCTGAACATTCCTAAAATTGTTAATATTAAAAACATCAGTGAAGTTATTGTAGCGAAAAAAAGAACTAAATTTCCTACATCTTCACTAAAACTCATGAATGAGATTATTAAAATCACGAGAATGAAAAAGATGGTATAGATTAAATGACTCGTTTCGAAAATTTTATGGAACATGGTGCTTAAACGGTCAAGAATTTTCACATTTTCTTTTTTTTCGCTCATAATTCTTTCACTCTCAAATCAAGACTTATTATACTTATTTTAAGATACCCTCTAATATAAAGAATATAGAATTATTTCTAAAGTTTGAGATATAATGACTGAAGTGACTAAAGGAAAATATTTTTATGGTTCTGTAAAGGTTGGCGAAAGAGGACAAATCGTAATTCCTATTGAAGCCCGAAAACATTTCGACATAAACCCGGGGGATCAAGTTCTTGTTTTTGGTCATTCTAAAAAAGGAATAGCCATAGCGAAAGCAAGTTTATTAACAAAATTTGCTGGAAAACTCCTAGATATTTTTGGTCCTGAAGAGCAAGAATCTTGAAGCATTTGAACGAAGGGTTTTGCAAGTATCGCTGAAGATCTTTTTTTCAATTGGGTAATATTATTCCGCAACCCTTTTTATACAAAAAAGCATACTACCCATTAACACTAAATATAACAAGAAATCAGAGAGTGAAAAAAAATGAAATCACAAAACACGAGAACTACTGCATTAATTTCTATTATTATAGCAATACTCGCTATAAATTTCGGATTTATTTTCTCTACTTTAAATTCAAATTCTAACACCCAACAAATTACATTGATTGACGATCTAAGAGCTTCTACAATATATGATGTGCCCATTGTAATTGATGATACTAATCCATTATTGGATTGGGCAAATAGAAGCGCTGAAGGAATCTGTACTGGCTCAGGAACAGCCGCAGATCCGTATATAATAAGCGATCATGTATTTAATACAACATCTACTACTGCTTTACAAATTAAAAACTCCAGAAAACATTTTAGTGTTTTAAACTGCGATTTTTCTGGAATAACTTACGGAATGTGGCTTTTAAATACTTCAAATGGTCTAATTAAAGATAACCATATGTCAACTGCGTCATTTGGATTCGAAATTTTTAATTGTAGCCAAATTGTCTTTAGAAATAATAATTGTTCATTACTAAGTAATGCTGGATTAACTGCTTCAACTTCACACGATTTATCATTTTATTCAAATATTGTAAATAATAATCCAACTGTTGGGATCCAACTTAGTAACTTAGAAAATTGTATTTTTGAAGGAAACACTGTGAATGATAATGGGAACAATGGATTTTCTATCTTTAATTGCGATTATTTAACAATTATGGGTAATACAATCAATGTTAATCAGAATGGAATCTACTTAAGTAATAGTAACAATAATACCATTGAAGATAATACCATTCAAAATAGCGTACTTAACGGAATATTGCTCAGTAGTTCTGAAGATACATTAATTTATAAAAACTCTGTAGCCCATAATGGTGAGAATGGGATAGAACTAAGTAACTGTGATAATATAACAATTCTAGATAATGAAGCATTTAATAACAATGAAAACGGAATAATGGTGGTTAATAGTAATGATAATAGACTTGAATCTAACAATCTCCATCATAACGGAGAAGATGGCATCCGATTATTTTCAAGCTCCCAACAAAATATTTTAAATGATAATTTGGCATCATTTAATAACCTAAGTGGAATTGCTTTAGATCTGAATAGTCACAATAACCTAATCTATGATAATACAGCATCTAATAACAAGCATCACGGTTTTTATATTAGCGACTCAAATAATAATTTCATAACAATAAATCGCGCTAATGATAATACTTTAAACGGAATCCAGTTACTTTTAAGCGATCGTAATAGGATAACTTCGAATACAGTATATAATAATGTCAATGGTACTAATTTAATCTCGAGTAATAACAATATTATCTTTGGAAATAACTTAGCAAATAACATTTACTGCTACAACGAGACCAATAGCTTTAACAACATCTACGAAAATAACATATGTCAAGCACCAGCAGATCCTGGCATTCTTCTTGATCCATTCGTTCTTGGTTTAATCATTGGTTTAGTTATAGGATTCGGAGCTTTAGCAGCTGTATTAATTCTAAACTTCCTTCGAGGAAGAAAGGAATAAAATCTAACCTTTTTTTTTATTTACTTTATCTTGTGAACAAGTTTCTAAAGGATAAATAATTGTATCAAAAATTAAGAGATTTTGCTACTATTTTTCAATTTACTTGATTATTATTAATCATCAAAGCTCTTTAAACATTGAATTCCACCAATTATTATAAATATTGAGTGGGGGTAAGGGATTGGATATAACATAATTGCAACGATGTCATAGAAGGTATAACCAGAAATATTTTCAATAAAAAAAAGCATAATTGATATATAAACGATGGAAATCGGTATTGAAATTAGGATAACCACACCACCTGCTTTTATCTCTTTTACTCCGATTATTGTTCCAATTAGTGAAATTGTTCCTGGAATTAATAATGAAAGTATATGAAACGGTAAAAATGGACTTAAGAAGAATAAATACATGCTACCGCTGAGTAAATATATAATTACTCCAATACCACTTAGAATTAACCCGACCTTTTTTTTTCTTGAATTCATTTTTTTTAATTACCACCTTGAATATAATTTTGTTGAATAATTATTAAATAAAATTAGTGTCATCATTACATTTTATATTATGCTAATTTTATTTCCAATGACCCCTACATAAATTGCAGTTTCTTCAACTCCATCGATTTCTAATAAATTGTTTAATTCATTGTCATAGATCGCCCCTATCGTACAAGCTCCTAGCCCTAATGCTTCAGCAACCAAGTAAAAATTTTGGCCAACATGTCCCGCATCCATGTAGATATATCTATAACATCTTTGAAGATATTTCCATTTCGCTCGTTCGATAATTGCAGTCCAAACAAAAGTTATAGCCGAGTTGTATACCATTTTTTGATCTAAACATGCTTTCATTGCTTCGATTCGATAATCTCCTAATTTTAAACATTCTAATACATGATCTTTAATATTATGATGATAAATGCCCGGGTCAATTCCATCTACATTGTTAATTACGGAATAAGTTTCAATAGGAAAAAGACCCCCTGCAGAAGGAACTGTTCGTAAAGCAAATTGAGGATAACTTCTCGTTATTCCTGAAATTCCAAATAATAATAAACTGATTTTTTCTAAATCAAGTGCTTCCTGACTAAATGTCCTCAAAGATTGCCTGTTTGTGATAAATGGTAAATCCTCATCAAACTCAGGAGTAGACAAATGAATGATTTTTATGGGATTAACGTAGTTTTTATAGGTTTTAGGTTTTGTATCCCAATTTAAAAAGTGTTTAGGAAGATCATCTCGAACATATTTAGACTTATTTTGAAACTGATCTCCGAAATTATTAGAATTCGAATCCATAGATTAGAAATCATGCATTTTAGTATTAAAATTTTAATCTTATTATAATTAAGTTTTAGATTAAAAATTTGTATTTAAGAAAAATAAGAAAAAAAAATTGATGATTTAATTGGAAATTACTATGGTATATTATTAATATCTGCGTAAGTATTAGTACCTATATCTTATTGAGCGATCACAAATTCTTCTGGGTAAAACCCAAATCGTTTTAGATAGAAATTAGCAAGATGCAGCGATCTGATGAATTCAATCCAAGAATAATTGATGTCTAAATCTATTACTTTTTAACATTTTAAATAAAAATTTTAATGGAAGATACAAAGTAAAAGAAAAGAAAATTATTATTGCAACAATTGGAAATGGTTCAGAGAACATCAATTGAAATTGAAATATTGATAAAGCTGCTATAATTATCGCAATGCTTAATGCAGGAACGAAGTAAATAAATAGTGAAATAATACGTTTTTTCCTTTGCTTATTTTGCAAGAACC
>DAOUVJ010000048.1 GCA_030667705.1 Promethearchaeota archaeon
AACTGAATTTTAACTCTCTTATATGAAAATCCACCAACCATTACGAGAGTTGATACCAATTGCACTATTGGAACCTTGTTAAATTATTGAAAGAAAAGGATTATATTGTTCCCGAAAAGACTTCATTTAAACTGACTGCTCTAGGAGAGAAGTTCTACTTAGCTGTTAAAGCGAATCACTATTTATGTTAAAAATAGTAATTAATTAAGAAAATTTTTATAATATATGTTAAAGATATAACTTACATCTAAATTCATATATTGAGACTCTATGATTTGGTTTACTGCTGATTTCCACCTTTCACATAAGAACATCATTAAATATTGCCATCGCCCTTTTAAGAACATTGAGGAGATGGACGAATCCATATTAAGAAATCTTAAGGAACTGATTAAATCGGATGATATTCTCTATTTTCTTGGTGACTTATCATTTAAAAAAAATCATCTGGAAGAATAATAGATATTTTATCTCCCATATTCCTCACCTTTATCTATATATTCTTGAAGAACATCTGCAGAAATCCAACTATTTTCTGCATATAATTTTAATTTTGATTTATATTAAATGATGATTTTAATCTTATTAAGTGATGATTATTTCGAAAATAGATCAAATCATTGAGGAATTAAATCAGTTCCCTGAAAAGTTGTTAGATGAAATTTTTGACTATGTGAAGTATTTAAAAGGAAAATTAATCAAGGAAAACATGGAAACTGCGATATTAAGTGAATCGAGTTTGAAAAAAGATTGGTTTCGTCCAGAGGAAGACGAAGCATGGCAAAATTTGTAAAGGGCGTATTTGTATCAATAAAGAAGAAGCCTCTAGTATTTTATAAATAAGTTAAAATTAGTTAACACACCATGACTGAAGTACAAGTTAGGAGCGAAAAATGTCCTGTTTGTAACGTTGAAATTGATTGGGATGAATTGCCAGGACATTATCCTTCAAAAGGCAAGTGTCCAAATTGTGGTAAGGATTTCAATTTCATGAAAATAAGCTTTCTTTAGAGACCCTTTTTTTTTATAAAAATTTTCGCTGGAATTTGTATTGGATATAATTGTTAAATTAAGTGAGTTGAATCTGAAAGTCAACCTTAATAGATCCTTTATATGAAGTAATTTCTCCGTTGATCATCTTATCAGTATCTATTAAATTTATAATTTCAGTAAGTTTATTATAGAAATATTGGAAATCCCATTCAAATGATAAAAAATGCTGGTTTTCGAGGCAATCATTAATCAAATCAACGTTTTTTCTAATTTTTGATTGAGTTTCTAAATCTAATAAATTCAACGAAAATAATAATAGTTGTAGCTCAGTTAAATGAAATTCTTCCCGCTCTCCATGCTCAACTAAAAAAGTGATTAATTTTGTAATGCTCAAATCATTGGCTTTGAATTTAAGATAATTGTCAGTTTCTTCAACAAACTCTAAATCATTAAAAATAGTAACCACGCCTTTCTTAGATGCTTAAATCTGAATAGATTTAGAAAAAGAATCCCAATTTAATTAAGTTTGCCATTGTTATCATTGGTTTAAGTATACTTTGGATTTATTACAACCGCATTTTTTGGGTATAACAGTTTCCAAGATTCTCGGAATTGATTTCCAAAGATTTTTCGAAAGCACTTATTTAATTATCTGTTTTGCGCTTGTATTTTAACGATCTCGGCGAATTTATTTTGTGCACTCCCGTCTTTAATTGATACAGGCGCAAATTCGACTCTTTTTAGTACATTGATACTTAGTCCCGATGATAATAATTCAATAACACGGTTTTCTTGCGAATCCCTTAAATCGATCTTATTTAATAAAACGTATACCTCGACAAATGGACTGAACGAAAATATATTTAAGATAAATTGGTCGAACATTTGTTTGGTGCTATTTCTCGTACATGTAGCATCGACCACGAAAATAGCAATGTTGACATTTGAAAAAACTAATTCTCGTTGCATACTAGAGAAATAACGTTTTATGTAATTCTCTACACCGCCTGTATCCCAAATACATAAATCGATCTCACCGTCTAAAAGGAAATCCTCCCTGGAAATTCCTTTCGTCGGTACTAATTTAACAATTTCCGTAAATTCAAGACCTAAACATGTGGTCCTCACAAGGCTTGTTTTACCTGCATTTGGAGGTCCAAATAATAAAACTCTAATTAATAAATCAACCCTGATTTCTCTTTAGATTGCGTATAAATCGTCAACGTTTTTTGAAATGAATATATAAGAAGTTGTATTTAAAATTGATTACTTTAAGGACAGAGTGAAACTATCATTCATTCATAATTTAAATTAGTGAATTATTTTAATAGAGTAAAATAGCACCAAATTTCTCAATCCCTGTAATTCTGCGGAGATTTTAGGTTTGAGAGGATAAGGCCAAGAAGGAGTTGACATCATCAACGATGTAGTTTATTGATAATGAGAGATTCTTCTTTCTAGCAACTTTAACTTTTCATCAATATTCTTAAATTGGTTCATTAAAATCCTATTCTTGCAATCATCCCATTTTTTGCGATATTGGTAGAAATACTCTGATATCTCTAACAAATCACCAAAAATTATCTTATAGTTTTCAATAATAGAAATTTGGATATAAATAGGTAGCAATTCAAAAATACGAAGGTCGAATTTTACAGGTGCCTTTCCTAGAAGATTTTTCCATAATTTGATGTTTAATTTTTTTTCTGTTTGTTTGGAAATTACAGCAATATCAATATCAGAGTTTGGACGCATTCCTCCATCAACATAAGATCCAAAGATCACAACATCATACTTTCCTTTCAAAAAATTCAGAGTTTCCTTGATATAACTTATTTCATCCGATTTCATTTAAGATATCCTCAACTATTCTTACCCAATTAAATATAAGATTTTTTACTTCCTGAACAGATTCTAAAATAATCTGATCATCAACTTTATTATAGCGATGTACTATAATGTTTCGAAGTCCGTTTGCTTTTATTAACTTTTTTCCTAATTCTGGGTTTACCTTCCTAATTTTAATTATTTCAGTTATGTTAAAGTTGTCATCTTTCACTTGAATCCCCAAGTCTTTTACAAGCATCGCAATTAAATCAACTATAGCCTCTATGGATGTTTGAAGGGAATAAAAGATTCCACGCTTTTCAAGTTCATTTTTGGGTTTTATTGGCAAATCTTGAAGATAATCGTTGATGTGCTGTATCTTATCCTTATAACGTTTGCTTCTTAGTTCATCCATCAAAATCCAACCTTAATTAGTGGTATATTATCTTAGTTTTCTATTACTACAATCAATTTTCTACTATATATATTTATTGATGATGTTCTACTTTATTCTTCATTTCCATTTTTTAGACTTTAATTATAAATATAATTATAATTATAACATACACAGAAATGATGAACGGATACGACCCCGCGACTTATGGTTCTAATGATAATCCAAAAACATCTAATAGTGTATGGTCATATTCAAGAGAAATCACAATAAATCCGGCAACACCATCCAATAATTATCATATCAAGATTAAATTAAACTCATCAATATTTAATTATGGTTCAGTTAATTTGGATGGTAGTGATATTAGATTTTTTGACATATCTAATAATAGTTTAGATTATTGGGTAGAGAATTGGAATACTACGGGAAAGTCAATAATCTGGGTGGAAGTACTTTATTCAGGTACATCATTAATTTATATGAGATATGGAAATACTGAAGCAATTTCAGAAAGCAATGGAGATAATACTTTGAAATTTTATGCTAAAGACAAAGCTGGAAACGTAGGTGTAGCATCGGTTATCGTGACTAAAATCACCACAGATATCGAACCTCCTCCAGCAATTCCTGGCTATGATCTCTACTTGTTAATAGGAGCGCTCGGTGTAATCTCAACCATTCTCATCAGAAAGCGCTTGAAATCCTAACTTTTCTTCCTTTTTCTTTTTTTGCAATAAAAAACCACCCCGAATTATTACATTTAATTTTCTAATTTAAATTAGTGAATTATTTCAAGAAATATTACTCATCTCAATGAATTTTGAGATAATATTACTGATAATATTTCTAATAATGTGTTATAAGGGGAAATTTTTAATACAAATGCAGTTTTTCTCAACTTGTCATGGTAAAAAGGATTAATTTCCCATTTACAGCAATACTCGGCCAAGATAAAATGAAAATGGGGCTTATTTTAAATGTTATTGACCCTCAAATTGGAGGAGTGTTATTAACGGGACAACAAGGAACTGGAAAATCGACTGCTGTGAGAAGCTTAGTTGAAGTAATGCCTGAAATTGAAGTGGTTAAAGGTTGCGTATTTTCATGCGATCCAGGTACAGATTCTGAGGATTTATGTGATGAGTGTCGCGAAAAGAAAAAAAACGGAACTATAGAAATTGAAAAGAGGAGCATGCGAAATACAGACCTGCCCTTAGGTGTGACAGAAGATATGGTTTGCGGCGCACTGTCTATTGATAAAGTACTCACTGAAGGAATCCGAAGTCTTCATCCAGGTTTACTGGCTAAGGCAAATCGAGGGATTTTATATGTTGATGAGATAAACTTACTCCAAGATCATATAGTTGATGTTTTATTAGACTCTGCCGCATCTGGAATAAACATCATTGAACGTGAAGGAATTTCAGTAGCTCATCCATCGCGTTTTGTATTAGTAGGATCTATGAATCCCGAAGAAGGAGAACTTCGGCCACAGATAGCGGACCGTCTTGGATTAGAGGTTAAGATAAAAGCGCCAAGAGATCGCAAGTTACGGGCAGAAATCACAAAGAGTGTAATTGAGTTTGATGATAATCCTAAAGAATTTGTTAAACCTTACGAAAACGAGCAAGAATTACTGAAGACCAAGATTATAAAAGCGAGAGAAATGCTTAAAGATGTCGTAGTTCCTATATCTGTTTATGAATTTGTATCAGAGATTGTTAGTGAATTGGGCATTTTTTCTCAACGAGCAGACATAACTTTCATTCGATGTGCACGTGCAAATGCCGCATTAGAGGGAAGAAAAGAACTTGCTGAAGAGGATTTAAACGTCGCTCTCGATCTTGTTTTCGAGCATAGGATTCAATCTCTTCATTATGAAATGACACCCGAAGAAGTTAAGGCCAAAATTACTGAGGTTTACGGAAAATTACAGAGAATTACTCTATAAACCGGAAAAATTGAAAAAGCTCATGAAGATCCTAGGGCTTATCAACCCAGTAGAGAGACTGAAGGGCCTTTAAAACACGATGATACACCTCAAACCGAATTCAAACGGCAATCGATTGATCCTGACAAGGTAAAAGTTCCTGAAACAAAAGAGCAAAAGTTGCCTGCTCCTCAGTTTCCTGATGATAAAAAGCGGAATCCTCAACCAGCTGGTGGTTGGAAAGTAAAAGATATCCCCTATGAAATTGTAGATCTTGAATTTTTTGAAAACGGGTCTAAATCAATCCCCCTCATTTATACAATGGAAAAAAAGATGACCGCAATTCTCGATAACATCCGAAAAGACAGGAAAGTTACTGACTATGGAGGTAGGGGTATAGGGCGGAGGATAAAAATTGCTTCGACACAAAAGGGGAGATATGTCTCTTATAGAACCCCTATAAATCGTCCCAAAAGTATTGCCTTAGATGCAACTATTAGAGCTTATTTGAAAAATACCATATATAACGATTCAGACATAGAATATCCAATAAAGTTTGATAAACATGATTTGATGGATAAAATTTACGAATACCGCGCACCGCTCGTTTTATTTTTCGTCCTAGATAGTTCTGCAAGCATGTACTATGTAATAAAGCAGATGACAGATGTAATCATGTCCCTTCAAAAGGAGGGATATAGAAAAAAAGATAAAATCAGTTTAATAATGTTTAGAGGTAAGGAAGCGATAGTATTGCAAAATCCTACCGTCTACTTCAAAACAGCAGTTAAAAAAATGAAGAAAATAGAAGGTAAATCCTACACGCCAATGGCAGCCGCATTATCAAAGTGTATTAAATTAATCGATGCAGAAAAATTGAAGAACCGCACAATGGTACCCGTTATTTTCGTTTGTTCTGATTGTGGGGCTAACATATCTGCAAAATACCCTGATCTAATAGCACAAGTACAAGATGATTACTCAATAATAATAAATGAATTAAAAGAACTTACTAAGAATCTATCAAAAAAGGGAGTTCATATTGTGGTATTAGAACCGAAAAAGAGCTATGCAACTCGAGCTTTGGGAGTCAATACTTTCGCAGCAGAGAAAATTAAGAAGAATTTTAAAAAATATGGTAAAGCAGAGATCTTTCAGTTCGATAGATACAATCCAGACCATTTAATCTTAGAATTGAAGAAGATCCTCTAATTCTTTGTATTTGAAATTAAATATAAAATCCAATTTTGATAGTAATTTCTATATATCTTTGCTTTTTTGTATAAACTAATGTCTCACAAATCGAAATCGAAATCTGTTTTAGTTATTGGTTTTAATACTCGACCTTTGGCTTTATCTCTTTTCAAGGCCGATTATGATGTCTATGCTGTAGATTTCTTTGGAGACTTGGATCTTTATCCTCATGTTAAAGATGCAATTATCATTACAGAGGAATTAAACACGAATTATGACTCAATTAAGGAACTATATCATCATTACCTGGTAGAATTTGGAATTAAAATTTCAAATAAATACCCTAAAATTGATTTTTTGATTATTGGAAGTGGTTTAGACGATGCTTTTAAAGATAGAGACATCTTGTTACAGGAAATCCGTAAAAAAAATAAACATATTCTGAGCCTGAATAATGAGTTAGAGGTTGTAATGCAGTCCAGGAACATAAAAGGAATTTATGAAATTTTGGTTGAAAATGGATACAAAGTTCCAGAGACTAAATATCCAACAAGCCTGGACGACATCAAGAATTATGAACGTTTTCCTTTTATTTTAAAAAAATTTAGAAGTTCAGGAGGAATTAATATCCATAAAATAGAAGATAGAGATACTCTTGAATTTACTCTTAAACTGCTTGAATCTAAAATGGTCAATGTTTCAGATTGGTTAACACAAGAATATATAGAAGGAATACCCGTGAGTTGCACAATCATTTGTGATGGAATTCATTGTAAAGTCATATCCATTAATCGTCAAATAATCGGGGAAAAGTACCTTAACGCACCCAGAGATTTCATGTATTGTGGTAATGTCGTTCCTGCCCAGATTGATACCAGCATGAAGAATCTTATCATGAACATCTCTCTAATGTTATCAAAAAAATTAAAACTTAGAGGGATAAATGGTTTTGATTTTGTTGTGAGGAATCAATACCCATATTTGATGGAAATCAATCCTAGAATACCAGGATCAATTAGAGCTTCAGAGTTCGCATATAACATTAATCTATTGGATTTGCATGTTAAAAGTTTCAATTCGGAGAATTGGGAAGAAATAGAAAATTTGTTGCATAAGCAACAAAGTAATTTACCTCAATTTGCAACCAAATTGATTGTCTTTGCCCCTAATGAATTAACAAAACAAGAAATAATTAAAATTAATAACCTTGAATATATTCATGATAAATCTCATCCGGATAATCCAATTCAAAAGTTTGAGCCTGTTTGTACAATATTATTTGGAGCTCGTAACTTTTCAGCATCCTATTTTGGAGCATTAAAGATTGTAGATAAAATATATAAGATAATTTCAGAGTAAGTAGAATTTATTTAATAATTGATTTTATTTTTGCGATATAAGAGCCTAGTTTTCGTTCATCTGCTTCAGGTACTGCTATAGCAAGTATTCTGTTTTCATCTAATTCATGAATAATGATTGATCCATATTCTCCTCCTATGATTGAGTATTCCAAACCTTCCTCCAATAAGATACCTGCCAAATTGTAAATTGCCGATGTCATGGCCGAAAGTACTGGTTCAGGCATTGTAGTTTGCATTTTGATAGGTAAACCATCTTTGGTAATAATAGCGACGACCAAAGCGTTTGGTATCGCTCTTTTTATGGCGACAAAGACGTCCTCTTTAATTAAATCTGAAGTGTCTATAATTGCTGAGATATGAATGGCAAATTTTTTTAATAAGCTGATGAACGTATCTAATCCTTCAAGTTCAGCTAATTCCCTATTTAAAAAGGCTATTAAAGCTATATTTTCAGTTAAAATTGATAATATAATTCGTTTATGGCTCGTAATCATATTATAGGAAATTTTCTGATTCAATGAATCTAGTAATATTTTTGAAGATAAAAATACTAAGCTACTACTTGCCGCAGATATTTCTGTTTTTGACATTGACGGTTCCTTCTTAAATTTACGGGCAAGATATGTGCCTCCATGAGTTGAAACACTTATTCCCAATATCCCGGTATTTGCATTTAATTGTTGTTCAATAAGTTCAATTAGATCTGTTTCTAAATCAACTATATTTGATTTATTATTCATGAACTTATAATAGAAATAATTAAATATAAAACTATGTAGATTAGACTAAATTTACTCTATTGAGTATATAATAAAAATTGCCTCAATAAAATAGAATTAAAAAGGAAATCTTATATTATTATTCTTAATTTAGAGCAAAAAAAAAAGGAAATCTTATCTTATTATTCGAGCAAAATAATTTAAGATCGAAAGGGAAAGAATTTCAAATGGAAGATAAAGACCAAATTATAGCTAATTTGCAGAATGAATTAAATTCAATGAAACAAGAGATGGAAGATAAAGACCAAATTATTGCTAATTTGCTTAGTGAATTAAATTCAATGAAACAAGAGATGGAGAAAGTCAATCTTTTTGATATAAAGATGAAATCAATGAGTGAGCTTATTGATAACTTGCAAAAATCGATGGAATTAAAGGAAGATCAAATAAAAACCTTAAGGGACTCGATAAACTTAAAAACAGAACAGATAAACACGCTTGATAGTTCACTGAAAATAAAAGATGAAAAAGTAAAAACAATGGAACGAACTATCCTGCTAAAAGAAGAAGAAATTAATAACATTAAAGAATCCACTGTGGATAAAGAAGATTTGGTTGAGAAAAATAAATTTGTTGAAGATTTACAAGGAAAATTAGAGATCTTAAAAGGTGAATTGGAAACAGCAGATGAAGATTTAGAGATTTTAGAAACTGAAAATGAAACATTGCGAAATCAAATTGTAGCATCTTCAGGAACCAAAATTATTGATTCAACACATTTAGAAATCCCTAAAAAACAAATTCTCGAAAAAATGAAACAAATCTTGATGAAAGCGCTTCACAACGTCACGATTGTGATACCCAATATTAGAGATTTACAAGAACTAACCCTTTACGAGGTAAGATCCTCTGTAATTATTAAAGTATCTACTTCAATTGACATCACTTTAGAAGAAGATGCGGAGATCCTGGAGGAATTAGAAAGTTTAGATAACATTACGATTCGAATGTTTGAATCTGAAGATCGATACGTAATTGATCGCGATGGAGAGGAACTACTCTTTGCAGTTATAGGAGAAGCTGAAAAAAATCACTTAGTTCTTCACACAAGAGATTCCAAGCATATTAAATCGTTCAAATATCTAATAATGGAAGCATGGCTTCGTTCAAGAAAGCTCGATTGAAATTTTAATAGAATAAACAATTCTCCTTTTCACACTTTGGATTACTATTTGAAAAATAGCACGATTTTGATTGATAATTCATTTTGATATCAAATTTTTCTTCCAAGAAATTTAAGGTTTCACATATTGAAATTTTAACCGATCTCTTACAACAATGTTCCAAGTTATCTGCTATTTTTGATAGAGAAATCGATGTCATTTGATTTGCTAATGTTCTTTCTCGAGCTGTAGCGGGGGTAGCGCCAGTAAAAATACTTATTGCTATTCCAGAGCCCATTCCCGCGCCACATGTCCCATAAAATCCGCACCACCCTCCTGGAAGCTTAGAAGCACGCCTTATACCTTCTTTAATATCAAAAAGAGTAATCAATTCCCCATTTGGTTTTTTAATATTATTATTTTTCATTGTTGTAAGAATCACAGCAGGTGTGAGTACGTGATGTTCTGGACCATACATCTTGAATTTAGGGTGACGCATGATTTTTTCTGCTAGAATAAATGGATCTTTGATTTCTGTTGTTTCAGTTACATTTTCAATGATTTCTATAGCTTTACTTTGATGGCAGCTATCACAAATATAATGAAAATCTTCACAAAATGTATTTGCATTGAAAATTTTTCCACAAAATTCACAAGTAAGGTCTTTATATTCTTTAGGGGTTAGAGCATATACCAAGTCTTTACCACATATTTCACAAATATCCTTTTTATCATTCATGATGGATTCATTTAGAGAATTTATATTTTTATATAGCTTATTATCCCTTTGTCAAAATGAGCTAATCTCTCATAACCTATTTTCTTTAACAATGTTGTTAATAATTCAAATTCATAAGCTAATTCATTAGGGTGATGAGCATCTGAACCTAATACAACGTCAATACCTAAATTAAACATTTCTTTAATAAATTCTTTGCTTGGATATTGTTCTTTTATCGGTTTTCTTAGTCCACTAGTATTAATTTCAATTACAACATCCCGTTTTTTAGCCATTTTCAATGCTTTAATTCCTTCCTTCATTATCAGTTCCTTATTATTAGGAAGAATTTTGAATTTTTTAGGAAGATCAAAATGACCTATCGTCGTAAAGTGAAATTGTTCAGAGCTTATCATAGCTTGCATTGTTTTAAAATAGTTCATGTAAATTTCATCTGTATCTTCGAACTTATCATAATATTTCAAAAAGCGAAAGTCGTCAAATGCAAAAAGACCAAAATGAGTCTCTAAATTATGGATGGAACCGATGATATAATCTATTTGATCTGAATATCTCTCGAGATATTCATGGTGTTTATCAACCTGTTTTTCTACAAAATCTAATTCGAAACCAATCTTTACTGAGACTTGATTTTTGTATTTTTCTCTTAGATTAATCGCATTCAAAACGAATGAATCAAGCTCATCTTTAGGCATGGAATATTCATGGTATGGCATGTTCTCTATTCCGTCTAAAACATCATATGGAAAGTGAGCACTTAATCCAATTACACCTAATTTTTTAATTATTGCTGCTTTAACGTACTGTTCAAGATTTCCAGTAGCGTGTCTGCAAAAACTGCTGTGAGTATGCCAATCTTCAAGAATCATTATTTAATGATGCTAAATTATGAGAATTATAGAAATGATTATTAAAAATGGAAAATAAAATTTGTGTTTATAAAATATTGAGCTCTCTCTATCATGGAATTCGCAAAAAAACAATATGATGGGCCATTTGAAGTGGTAATGGTTGAACTGCAAATAGAGGATCAGATGTTTAAAGGAATCATGTACTTTCCTCCAAGTAAATTCAAAAGACCTCATCCAATAATAATTTATTTTCATGGATTTCCTCAATTATTTACTCTGCAAGAGCTTGCCAGAAATTACCAATATCTTCTTGAAGAGGGTTATGCACTCTTAATATTCAATTTTAGGGGTTATAATCTTAGCGATGGAGTAATTTCAATTAAAAATCAAGTCACTGATGCTCTGAAAATCATCGAATTTGTAAATTCTATGGCAAAAAAGCATTTTATTATCAAAGACGAAATTAACATATTAGCTCATGACTTTGGAGGATATATAGCTTTAATCTTGTGCTCCAAAATCAATACAATTAACAAATTACTAATGATAAATCCCATATTAGATTTAAAACGGCACGTAAAAAATAATAAATTTAGAGAATCGATCGCATACCTAAATCGGTTCTTACCAGGATGTATTAAAGATATAAGTGATGTTGATAGTTTTATCGATTTTACCAATGAAGAACTAGCTCAAGATCAATATAACATTGATTTTTTCATGAAAGAAGTTCAGACTCGAGACATGAAAATAATAATTGGCGAAAAAGATAAAGTAACTCCCATAATTGAAGTTGAACATTATTTTAAATCGATACGTGAGAATATTAGTATAATTAAAGACATGGATCATGAGTGTTACACTGAAGTCTATTCTTTTTTTAAAATCAATGATTAAGATTGAGTTAAACAAAGAAATCCACCTTTTAATTAGATATTTCTTTACAAATCTTATCATTAAGTAATAATGCTAACATGCTGAAATATTTTAGAATAAATAAGGCAAAATTATAAAAGAGTGAAAAAAAATATTCTAATATATTATTATCCTAATAATAGAATATATTTTTTGTATATTGGAGTGCGAAAAAATTTGACCTCTACGGAAGAAATTCAAAAATTTAATTTTCAAGATTATATTAAAGACGAAAAATCATTAACTTTTCTGGTAGGAGCTGGTTGTTCCATTTTGGCTCCTTCAAACTTACCTAATGCACGCGATTTTATTAAATCAATCATAGAATCAACGATCATTAAATCAGAAGTTGATAAAATATTATCCTTGGAGAATTTAACTTTAGAACAACTATTAAGGATAATATATTCTATCACTGATGAAAGTTCAGACCTAATAGACTTCTTTTCCGAGTGCGATAAGCCAAACTTAGAACACTTCTTTTTAGCACAAATGATCACCCATGGTAGTCATGTAATTACTACAAATTTTGATCACCTTATCGAAATTGCGCTTATAGCCTTAGAAGTACCTCGAAAAAAAATTTTACCTGTAATAACTCAAAAGGATTATGATAAGTACATGGATCCTGAAAAATTATTTGAAAGTGGTAGGATGGCAGTATATAAAATCCATGGCTCTTCTAATAATTTAATTACTGGTGAAAATACGCAAGAATCGCTCATGAATACTATAAAATTATTAGGAATAAATCAAGAAAGACGTAATATCATTCAATTAGAACCATATAAAGCACAAGTTATTGGAAATATATCAAAAGATAGAACCTTGATAGTTTTAGGGTACTCTGGCAAGAATGATTTTGATATAACTCCTACAATTAAACTGATGGATTCATTGAAGAATTTGATATGGGTTAATCATGAAGAAAAATCAAAGAACATAACTCAACTAAAAGAAATCAAGGATGACAACATTCAATCAATAGAAGATATTGATGAATTAGACCAAATATTATTGGATATTGCAAGAATAAATCATGATCTAAATATTTTTAGGTTAGACATTAATACCAAGACGCTTTTAAACGATTTAGTTGAAAATACTGAATACATTAGTAAAGAAGGCTTTGAATTAGATTTATCTGAGTGGATAAAAGAATCAATTAAAGAACTTTCTGATGAAGCAAAATTATTTGCTGCATTTAAGATATATCATGAAACTAAGCAATATAAAGATGCTTTAAGGTGTTTAGAAAGGATTTATAGATTAGCTGAAGATAAAACGGATGATCAATGGAAGACGATTTCACTCATGAATATGGGCATCATCAACTTGGAACAAAATGAACTTGAGAAAGCTTTAGATTGGTTTAAAAAATCTCTTCAATCACAAGTTAAATTGAAAATATTTCCTCAAAGAATTTCAATCTTTAAGAATATTGGATTAATATATCAAGCTCAGGGAAATTTAGATGAAGCATATAATTTTTTCCAGCAAGGATTAAAAATAAATTTGAAATACAAAGATATGAAGATTGAATCAGAATTGTATAATCAATTAGGCTTATTAGAGTTAGATAGATCTAACTATAAGGAAGCTATTAAAAATTTTGATATCTCGTTAAAAATAAATGAAAAATTGAATGATTTGCAAGAAAAAGCTTTTACACTGAAAAATATTGCTACTACTCACGTTAAAAGCAAAAATATTTCTGCTGCATTAAAAAATTTGATTGAAGCATTAGAGATAAACGATACTCTTGGAAATATGATTGAGAAGGGCAATATTCTTAATAATTTGGGGTTGATTAATCATATCGATGGTGATTCAATTTTAGGGATTGAAGAATGTAATAAAGCATTAGATATATTTAACCAAATTCAGTTTATTGAGGGAAAAATGGATGTTTTAAACAATCTGGGAGAGATCTATAGAGATCAATGGAATTATCCAAGAGCTCATGAATATTTCAAAGAAGCTGTCCAATTAGCAGAAGATTATGATAAAATTGAAAAACAGGCAAAATTTTCTACTCAAATTGGCATTATATTTCGAAACCAAGATAAATATTTCGAAGCACTCGAATGGCTTGAAACCGCTCTTAATTTATATGATCAGATTGGCAACCAATCTGGAAAAGTAGAAACTTTAAAAAATGTAGGATTAATATATAAGGATCAACGCAATTATTCTAAAGCTTTAAGGCGGTTTGAAAAAATCCTTGAAATTTATCAGCGTTTGAATGATACTCGAGGAACTGCAACATTTCTTAATATTATTGGATTGATACATGTTGATCAAAGAAATTTTTCTAAAGCACTAGATTATTTTCAACAAGCTCTGGATATTTTTAGTGAATTAGAAAGCTTAGAAGGAAGTGCTGAGACACTCAAAAATATCGGCTCATTTTATCAAGAGCAAGCAAACTACTCTGAAGCGCTAAAAAGATATGAAGATGCGCTAGAAATAATAAATCGATTAGGAGATCAACAAAAAAAGGCCGTTCTACTAAATAAGATTGGAACTATTCATCAAGATTACGGGAGTTATGCTGATGCAAAGAAGATGTTTGATTTTGCTTATGAAATTTTCAAAAATGAATTTAATTTTGATAGACAAATTGATTGTTTGTATAACATCGGCCTGAATTATAAATATCAAGGTGATGATAAGTTAGCCTTGGAAAATTTAGAAGCAGCAGTTAAGATTGCAGATCAAATAGGAAATTTGCATAAAAAATTTACTTGCCTTAATACTATGGGTGAAATTTTTAGAGAACAATGGGATTTCCTTGAATCATTAAGGAGATACGAAGAAAGTTTAGTTATAGCAGAAAATTTGGGTAATTTAGAAGAGCAAGTAAATGTCTTAAAAATAATTGCTAAAATTTATCAAGCCCAAAAACATTATCCTGAATCAATTAGACATTTTCAAGATGCTCTTAATGTTGTTGAGAAATTAAGCAATCTTGAAGGAAAAGCTAACATTTTCAATAGTATTGGAATTATATATTATGAAGAAGAAGACTTTCCTCAAGCTTTAAACTGGTTTGAAAAGGCCCTTGAGATTGATGAAGAATTGGGAGACATAAAAGGAAAAGCCGAGCATTTGTTGAACATTGGAAGTGTCCATCTAATTTGGAATGATTATGATGAGGTTTTGAAAAATTACAAACAAGCTCTTGAGATTAAGGAACAAATCGGGGATTTGTCCGGTCAAGCACGTACTCTAAGAAAAATAGGAACGATTTATCATGGTCAAAATAATTTAGAAGAAGCTTATAAATGGTATAATCAAGCTTTAAAATTATTCGAAGAGATAGAACGCTCTCAAGGAAAATGTGATTGCTATGAAAGTCTTGGCAAGTTAAACAAGGATCAAGGTGATTACTCTAAAGCACTAACTCGGTACCAACAATCACTAAAAATTGCTGATGAGCACGATGATATTGAAAGAAAAGGATATCTTTTGAACGAATTAGGTGGTATTTATCATTATCGAGGAATATATAAAGATGCATTGAAGAAATTCAAACAGGCTTTAAATATTTTTAATCATACTGGAGATTTGATCGGAAAAACATATAGTCTTAATAAAATCGGCCAGATTTACCAAGATCAAGGTAATTATGATGAAGCATTAAGTTGGTATGATCGTTCAATTAAATTCTTTAAATTTCTTGGTGAATCAGAAGAAAAATCAAAAGCTTATTATAACACAGCGATGATCTTTCGAGATAAAGGCGAATATCTTGATGCACTCAAGAACTTTGAAGAAGTGTTAAAAATAGAAGTTGATTTATATAATTTAAAGAGAAAAGCAGATAGTTTAAATCAAATTGGGTTAATATACCTCACAGAAGGGAATTATCCCGTTGCTTTAGAACGATTTAAAGAAGCCATTAAAATTGCCAATGAAATAGAAGAATCGGAATTGAAAGGAGCTTTCTTGAATAACTTATCCTTAGTACATTTGAATAAGGGAGATTATGCTGAGGCTTGGAAATCTTCAAAAAAGGCTCTTGAAATATTCGAAAAACTAGAGAATTATGAAGGAATCGCTGAATCAAACTATAAATTGGGACTTACTTACTTAGATCAAAAAAGCTATGTAGAAGCATTAAAAAAACACGAGGAAGCTCTTGAGGCTCTTTCTAAATTCAGTAAGAATTATAGCAAACTTCCTTTAACAAAAGTACTCAAATATAACATCAAATTGATTAAAGCTAAACAAAATTAGTTTTTTTCCTTTTCAAATAATATAGAATATAGAATTAACTTGTAGTAAGAAGTTCTATTTCGGAAAGTTTATTTTTTTTTATTTTTCTTGTCAAAAAAGGCAATACTTCTATCTGTAATATGTACAGGTATGGTGCTCCTTGATTGAATAAGAAAAATACTTCATAGATCAAGAAAGAAATACCAGTTGGTCGAATTCCGGAGATAAAAAGTGGAAACTCCATGAAAAAACTTTCCAGACATCCAACAAGAAAAACATAGCCAATCAGCTTAAAATCTCTTTCACGGAATTTGCCTGTTCCATATATAATGCAAAATAAAATGTATCCAATTATGACATTTGAAATCCAAGCTGTCATCTGGGAGTCCATGTGCCGTACTGTGTAAACCTCTGTATCATTTATTGGCAAAATTTTTGAAATGAATGGGATGAGCATCCAAGAACCAAGGAATAGGCTTGAATAAAGGATAATCTCTTTGAGATTTTTCTTTACATAATTTTCAAACATTATCCATAACCATCCAAACGCAAATAGAGAATATGAAAAACACATCATGAAATCAGCCCCAGATTTTACCCAAAAATATTCTCCAATAGGGTGAGGCATTTTAACACCATTGATCCAATATTCGCGAATTGTGGTCTCTAAAGGATAGTTTGCTCCAGCAGAAGCATTCCACCACCAAACTGCGTCTATTATATAGACCAGTATTCCTAAAATTAGACCATATTTAATCGGGTTCCACTTTTTTTGTTTAATCAGAACTCCCAACCAAATAAGAAGAAAGGCGGCATCAATGAATATATAATCATATTCAAATCTTCGAGTTGCTTCATTAAATGAGTCAAAGAGGGCATTTAACATGATATCCTTTCCCACAGTTTGAATAAATGATAATAATAATATTTTAATAAAAAGATTTGATTCTATTTAAAGAACTTGATATCGTTAATATTAGGTAGAATCATTTGATGTAGCGGTTAATATATTCTTGAACTTTTTCTGCGGGCTGGAATACTCCGTAGTGGCCTTCGCAAAGAATGTCTGCTTGCAATTCTAACAAGAGTTTGAGAGACTTTTGATAGTCGTTGTAATCACTGATACCTGGAATTATTGGTCCATGTAAATCTTGTCCGAATAGGATTTTTACCTTGGGCTCTTTTAATTTTAATAAAATTGCTATTGAACCAGGAGTATGTCCAGGGATGTGAATGCATTCAAAATCATGTGAACCAAATTTTAATACGGCATGGTCCTCTTTAAGCCTTCGTTCTAATTTAATGGGAGTATATTTCACACCATACCAATTGGCTGCAGTTTCTCTATCATGACCATGTTCTTCAATCGCGTCAGCATCTAATTCGTGAGAGTAAAATTTAACTTTTTTATTGAATTTTTTAAGATCAGCGCACGCAGCGATATGATCTATGTGAAAGTGAGTAATTATACAATGTTTTATTTCCATTGGGTTAAGATCATGCTTGCTAATATTCTTTATCATATTGAGGGACATTCCGCAGTCAATTAGAACAAGACCATCTTCACTTTGAGTATCAATTAAAAACACGGAGCAACCAGAATCTCCAACATGGTATACATTCTTAACGATTTCTTTCATATTTCTCACTAACACGGAGAGTTAAATTTATAAAAGTTTTTATCAAAAAAGTAATTACCGAAATTTGTTGGAATCAATCGTCACTCTTAATCTCCCTTGCGATTATAGTAAAATAAAAAAAAGCGGGTAAAAATCCTAATTTTTATAATTTTTTTTGTAAAACAGAATTGTGATAATCGCAGCAAAACCAGATGAAAATAAGACATCAGAAGCATAATGCGCACCTACAGCTATTCTTGATAAACCAACAAATAAACCCCATCCAATAACGAGTACGGTAATAAGAATTTTTACGGGATCATTGATTTTTCTGTCTTTTACTGAAACTAATAGAGGAAGAAACATCATGCCCATGGCTGTGTGCCCTGAAGGGAAACTATAATTATCTGTAAACCCTTGCGGCAAGAACCAAGGTGTAAAATCGATATATCCGGGAAGTAAAGATCTAAATCTGACTCTTCCCCATAACAGCTTCATGATTTGCACCAGCAATAATGGATTCAAAAGCGCTAAAATTGAGATTAGTCCACTAATTTTTCTATAATCTTTCCAATCTTTATTCCAAGTGATTGCCATGTATATTGCTAAGCTCAAAATGAGCGTGCTTCCAAGTGTAATATTTTTTGAATTTAATTCTTGATCAAACACACCAAGCATGACATAGATGACTCCTACAACAATTCCTACATAACCTAGAATTTTTTGTTTTTTTGTATCTTTAATATAACCTCCAAGATATGTTGCTAGAGCAACGGCAATTAGTCCATATCCCGGCATTTCACCATAATCAGCACCAAAATTACCCCAAACTGAGTTTTCATCTACAACAGCAACAGATATTTGTAAATCATAGACTCCAAAGAGAATCGCTAATATAATCCATACCAAGATTACATAAATAAGTAACATATTTATTCTTGTGAATTTCATGATTCCTAACACTTTAGTTTAAAATTTGAATAATAATATTATTGGTATTTCAAAATAAAAAGATGACTATTCAAGTAATTGAGGATCCTTCAATTTCGTTCCTAATTGAGATTGCCAAGTCCGGATAATCGGAGTACACAGCAGAGACTTTTTTATCTCCAATTAGCAATTGCATTATTTTTTTTAGCCGAGATTTATTATTAAGACCCCAAACGTAACATT
>DAOUVJ010000099.1 GCA_030667705.1 Promethearchaeota archaeon
AGATGTATCAATCGAAGAATATCAAAAAAAAGTTCCTTTCCTTACAACGGAAGTCGATGACAAAATTGGGAAATCGAGAGGAGCTAGAGGAAAAGGATATATTCCATTAACGAGTTTCATGTGTCCTACGAGTAAACACGTGGATTATTTAATTGATATCGCAAAGGAAGTCGTAAAAAATTACAAAATTATGGGTTTATTTGCAGATTATATTAGATACGATGGAGCATACACAGATCTGTGTACTTGTGATAGATGTAAAGAGCAATTTAAGCAGGAATATGGAGTAAAAGCTAAATTATTGAAGAGCGAGGAATGGCATGATTTTAAAGCAGATACCATTGTCGAATATGCTCAAAAATTGCATGATACTATTAAATCTTCGAATAATAATTGTGTTTCAGGATGGTTTTGTCTTCCAGGACCTAAAAAAATGTTCACTCGGAAGAGAATAGGACAAGATTGGGAAAAACTCTCTTCTATTTTAGATGTTGCTTCACCCATGGAATACCCATATTTAATGGGAACAAGGGATGACGGATGGTATTGGGGGAAAGTAGCTGATTTATTCTACTGGTACTTTATTAGGAACATGAAAAAAAGAGCTCGTGAGTTTAAAAGCCCGGCATTAACAGTAACAAATTCCGTAGAATGTAATGCTCAAGAAATGTTAAAACAAATGAGAGGGTTTGATTTTGGTTTGGGAATAGCAGTATTTAAATATTTTGGAACTTCTGAAGAACAATGGAATGCTCTGAAACAATATGCAGAACAAGAACTTGGATTAGAAAATTTACAATTAAACCATTGATTTTTTAATTTCATCATGTCGAAAACAATATGTAGCATGATCGTTTACCATGCCAATTGCTTGCATGAAGGCATAGATTATTGTAGTACCGATGAATTTAAATCCTCGTTTTTTCATATCTTTACTTATTAAATCAGAAAGTTCAGTATTAGCAGGTATATCACTCATTGATTTGCATTTATCATCTATCGGTTTGTTATTTACAAACTTCCAGATATAATTATCAAATGACCCAAATTCTGTTTGTATATTGATGAATATTTTAGCATTTATAATTACAGAATTTATTTTTAATCGATTCCGGATGATACCCTTATCTAGAAGTAGTTTTTCAACTTTATTCTCATCATATTTAGAAATAATCTTATAATCAAAATTATCAAATGCTTTTCTGAAGTTTTCACGCTTTTTAAGCACCGTGCTCCAACTAAGACCAGCTTGCATTCCTTCTAAAATTAATAATTCATAGAGGATTTGATCCTCATGTTGAGGGGTTCCCCACTCTTTATCATGATATTCTCTCATGAGCGGTTCATTCCCTGCCCATTCACATCTAGTAACCATATTTATCAGCTAATTCTTAATTCATTAATTTGAGATCATATCGATAAAGATACGGTCACCGCAGCATTGCACATTATCATCTTATCTGAAGTATCTCCCAATTCTTTTATCATGATTCCATCTGCTACTAATCCCCCTTTAACAACCTCAAGCGATTTTAAGCCAAATGGCACAGCTTTTAGAACTTTCTTGTGATCTAATTTATCCGGATATGGAGCACCAATCTTCACATGAACCTTCATTGCCAGAAGATCTTTTGGATCATTCAATTCACAAATTTCTAATAATCCTGTTAAACAATTATTTGAGATTGCATTTTTTATTGCTTTAATTGCAGCTTGGGTGCAATAATTATCGTGTCCATGTTGATCTACACCCATTCCTAGCTGGACGATAAATCTTTTATCAGTCATAATTTTATATTTTCAAATGAAATTAACTGCTTAGTTATATGTTTATTGTCTAAACTTTTTATGTATTGCCAATCAATTATACTTAAGATATTATCTCAAATTGAAGTTACTTAATGGCGGCTTGATTTTAAATAATGAGTTCTAAAGATTCTCCTTATGAAATTGATGAAGAAAAGTACGACCGTTTTGAAGAAAAATGCAACATGATTTATAGACGCACGTGGGATAAAAGTTTACCAACTTTTGGAAAAATGTTTGATGAGAATATTGAATCTCATATTAACTCTAAAAAGGAAGGATATAATCGAATTGATTTTGCTTTAGTAGCAGCGGGTTGGACGGTATATGAAAAATTCCCTTTCGCTTTCTCGTGGAATAGATCAGAGGACACTGACATTGGTTATGGAATAGACTGGATGAAAACTAAGCTTGAAATACAAGACAGAAATTTAATTACTCAACAAATAAAGAAAGCCGCAAAATTTTTTGGAGCTTCTTTAGTAGGTATAGCAGATGTGGATAATAAATGGATTTTCAAAACGGGGTTTGTACGACCAACTGGAATTAGTGAAGCAGAATCAAAGAAAGGGGTGAGAGAAGGCTCTGAACCTAATTCGGTTTTAGATACACCAATTAAATTACCTGAAGGGATCAATAAAGTAATTGTCATAGCAATTGAGATGGATTCGGATGCAATCTCAACAGCTCCTGCTCAACCTGCAGCCGCTGCTGCTTCTTTAGCTTATTCAAAGATGGCTTTTGTAATTTCTTGTCTAGGAGAATTCATAAGAAACTTAGGATATCGTGCAATTCAATGCGGAAATGACACTGCTCTAAGCATACCATTAGCAGTTGATGCTGGTCTTGGAGCATTAGGAAGGCTTGGTTTATTAATCACACCCGAATTTGGTCCAAGAGTGAGAATTTGTAAGGTGTTTACGGATTTACCTCTAATTTCCGACATTCCTAATTTGAACTTCATAAAAAAAGTAGAAAAAACTTGCAAGAATTGCTTTAAATGCTCAGAATCTTGCGAAACCGAGGCAATTAGTTTTGATAAAGAACCAGATTTTATTCCAACCAGTATTTCGAATAATCCAGGCATTAAAAAATATTATGTTAATGTAGAAAAATGCTTTGAATTTTGGATTGAAAATTCAAGCGATTGTGGTAATTGCATTGCAGCTTGCCCATTCTCACGCATAAAAAGAATATTTACTCCAACTGAATTTTGGAAATAATTATCCTACTAATCTTTTAATTTAATTTGAAAAAGTAAGGTGGAATTCATGGAAAAATTAAGAATAGGTATTATAGGCTCTGGGTTTATTGCTGAGCATCACTGTTATTCATGCTCATTATTACAAAATGTTGAAATTATTGGGCTTTCATCTATAAATAAAGAAGAAGCTAAATTTCTCATGAGAAAGTATGATATTCCCGGTAATCCATTAAAAAATTATGAGGATCTGTTAAAACTTGAATGTGATGTGATATCTGCATGTGTTCCGAATTTTCTTCATAAGGATATTACAACACGAATATTGAGTTCTGGAAAACACGCCCTTGTTGAAAAACCGTTAGCTATGAATGTTATAGAAGGGCAAGAGATGCTCGATGCTGAAAAATCATCCAATAAGAAGATCTTTTATTGCGAAAATAACATGTATGCTCCCACTTTTAGCAAGGTAAAAGAAGTGATTGATGAGGGTGCATTGGGTCAAATTTATATGGGTCGGGGAAAAGAGCAACATTCAGGACCTCATTCTGAGTGGTTTTATAAGAAAGATAAAGCTGGAGGAGGAGCATTAATAGATTTAGGTATCCATGATATTGCTTGTTTAGTATGGTATTTAAATTGTGATGTTGTTGAAGTTTTCTGTCAGGTTAAAACCATCATGCCAGATAGAGGAGATTTTGGTAAATGTGAAGTTGAAGATAATGCTGTAGGAGTATTATACTTTGAGAACGATGCCCAAATAGTCATTGAAGAATCTTGGACGGCACCAGGAGGTTATGACATGCGATTTGAACTTTTTGGCACGGAGGGTCAAATAAAAGTATCGCCAACTTTCTCAAATTTAATGAGCGTTTATAGTGAGAAAGGATATGGATACGCCGTGGAAAAAGCAGGAACTACAAGAGGTTGGACATTCCCTGTTCCCGCTGAAGCTTGGAATTTTGGATATCCGCAAGAAATCGCCCATTTCATGGATTGTATATTGAATAATACAAGACCTTTAACAGACGCGAAATATGGTTTGAAAATATTGAAAATTGTCGAAACTATGTACAAAAGCGCTCAATCAAACAAAATAGAAGAAGTACATTACTGAAAGAGAAAAAAACTAAGATTACTTATAATGTCCGCCGTACCAATCCCTTTGGGATCTTTGAATATTTTCGGGCATATCTTCAAAAGGTGATAATTCTTCTTCAAAAGTAAATGCTACTCCATGTCGAATGTTAGTGGAAGGGTGAACATATCCTGTCTTAGCAATTCCATTTGCTGCTCTTCTTGCAGTACGCCTAACTATCAAAGATGCACCTTTAATGTAAAAATATTTCCAAATTCTATCCTCTTCAATTAATTCCAAAAATACACCTTCATGCATTCCTTGATCTGACTCAATTGGTTCAAATTTATCCGTATCTTCGTTCCATTTCAATAATAACATTTTATTATCCGTCATAGGGAAATACCATATATTTATTTAAATAATAACCTAGTTTATCATTTATAATTTTATTTAAATAGAAATCTTAGTTTAATCTGATTTTTTCAAAGAGATAATGAATTTAACAATTAAATCTAACATTTCCTTTGATGCTAAAAGTATCTCATGTGGAAATTCTACGCTTCTAGCATAAATATCTGAAACGATAGGAAAATTTATATCTTCGCTTTTAGTATTACCCCAATTTGCTTTAGAGTAATCGATATTTTTTTTCAAAACAATATTTTTAAAGCATTCTAATCCATGTAAGGGTGGGTAACAATCATCAGTGGGAATTCCAGCACGATTCAATTTTTTATAAAATTTTGATTTTGTCAATCCATTAAACTTTTCTGGTTCAAAAACAATAGGATAAACATACCATCCCAACTCCGTAGTTCCAGAAGTTGGTTTCATCACTTGTATTCCATCTATTTGATTTAATTGCTCCATTAAATAACTGGCATTTTCATTCCTAAGATCATGTTGTGCGGGGAATTTTTTTAGTTGAGCTCGAAGTACTGCTGCTTGGTATTCAGTCATCCGATAATTAGTTCCATAAGTATCATGTTTATAGCCATAACCATTGATTATTCTACCGCAATCGGTGTAAGAGTATATTTTATCTGCTAAGTCTTTAGAATTACAGATAACAGCGCCACCTTCTCCACCTGTAAGAATTTTAGAAGCTTGAAAGCTAAACGTGCCTGCATCACCCCAATTACCAACTCGTTTTCCCTTGTATCTTGAACCATGTGCATGAGAACAATCCTCAATCACATGAAGATTAAACTTAGTTGCTATTTCCATCAACACATCCATCTCAACGGGATTCCCTGCTAAGTGCACGGGTATGATAGCTTTGGTTCTTTTTGTAATCAGACTTTCAATTTTATTAACATCCATTACGAGAGTATCACGATCTATATCGCAAAATATGGGGACTGCATTAGTAGCTATAGCGGCAGAAGCAGAAGCTACAAATGTATAATCTGATACTATGACTTCATCTCCTAATCCTATGTTCAATGCCATCAGTGCTGATTCAATCGCTACCGTCCCGTTAAAAACGGCAATACAATGACTAGCTTCTTGAAATTTTGCAAATTCTTCTTGAAACCTCCATACATGTTCTCCTTGGTGCAATCCTGGGGAACCGCACCACCAATCACCAGATTTTATGACATCAGTTAAGTTTTTGATTTCATTTTCGTCAGAAATTGGCCATTTTGGAAATTTAATCTTAGCATTTTGCTTGAACGACAAGGTAAATCACATCTATTCAAAAAATTACGTAAATTTTATGAGCTATTTAGAATATATTTTACAAAACAGATAAAATTTACATTCATATAATATGTCCAAAGCACTTGATTAGCATTCTTTTATTAAAATGATAATTATCGATAAGAAATATATTGCTGAAATATTATCCAAGTACATCTCGTATTTTTCAGTTGAGGAATTAGAATCCTTTATTGAGATTCCACCAGACGAATTCAGTTATACCTATGCTTTTCCATGTTTTAGACTAGCTAAATTTGAAAAAAAGGCGCCTCTACTTATTGCAGAAGATTTGAAAAATAAAATTAAGTTACCAGAATCCATAGAAAAAATCGAATCGGAGGGACCGTATTTAAATTTCCAGGTGAAATCCCAAATAATACTGCAAAATATAATCTTACTTCAAGATGATTATGGCAGGATTCGAGAGGAAGTCAAGCCTATTTCCAAATCTAATGTGGTAATCGAATATCCAGCACCGAATACTAATAAGCCCCTTCATTTCGGTCACATCAGAAACATGTTACTTGGTAAATCCCTTTCAAACTTACTCATGTATAAGGGACACAAAGTTTTCCAAGTCAATTTAAACAATGATAGGGGAATTCACATCTGTAAAAGCATGATTGCTTATGAGAAATGGGGGCAAAATGAAGATCCAGACATAAAAACCGATCATTTTGTAGGAAAATATTATGTAAAATATAGTCAAATGCTTGAAAAAAATCCCCAATTAGAAAATGAAGTTCGAGAATTGTTAAGATTATGGGAAGATGGAGATAAGGAAACTCGTGATTTGTGGAAAAAGATGAATAAATGGGCACTTGATGGTTTTAAGATAACTTATGAGAAACTAAACATTAAATTTGACAAGGAATATTATGAATCAAACCTATATTTAAAGGGTAAAGAGATTATAAATGAAGGATTAGAAAACGGATTATTTGAAAAAACGGAAGATGGAGCTATATTCGCACCTCTAAAAGAGAAGTATAATCTTGAAGATAAAGTTCTTATCAGGAGTGATGGCACTTCAATTTATATAACTCAAGATATTTATCTTGCATATATTAAGAAGAAAGATTTCAATTATGATAAATCTATTTACGTTGTTGGAGATGAACAAATTCAACATTTCAAATGGCTTTTTGCGATTCTTGACTTATTGGGCTTTAAAGAAGATAATTTTCACCTATCTTATGGTATGATAGATTTACCAGAGGGTAAAATGAAAAGTAGGGAGGGAACAGTTGTTGATGCCGATGATATTATATCAAAAGTAGAGAAATTAGCCTTTGAAGAGGTAAATAAAAGATATCCAAGCTTATCTGAAGAAAAAAAGGAATATAGAGCAAAAATCATTGGAATGGCGGCTTTAAAATTTTATATCTTGAAATTCAGCGCAATTAAAGGATTTACCTTTAATCCTAAAGAAAGCATTTCTTTTGAAGGAGAAACTGGTCCTTACATATTATATTGTAATGCACGCATTAATTCCATTATTTCAAAGTCAGAAAGGGATATTGATCTAAACGTGAACTGTGAATTATTAAAACACCAAGTTGAATTACTCCTATTGAAAAATCTCACATATTTTCCAGAGATCATTAATTCTGCAGAGAACTCCTATAACCTTCATATTATTCCTCAGTATTTATTATCACTATGCCAATCTTTTAATTCATTTTATTCTTCTTGCCAAGTGATTTCTGAGAATAAAGAATTAGAGAAAGCCCGATTATTATTGATTAAATGTGTTCAAGTTGTAATAAAAATAGGACTAAATATATTGGGCATAGAATATTTAGACCAAATGTAACATTAGAGAGAGATCGATATGAAATTTTATGATTTTGGGGATATAATAGCCTCAGATACTGAATTTGTAATTTTTGGAATTCCTTGGGATTATTTAAGTTCAAAAGATAATGTCAATTCTTCTACAGCACCTCAAAAAATTCGAGAAGTGACTGAAGATTTAGCATTAACTACTGAAATGGGTGTTGAGATTCCAAGTTTAAAAGTTGTAGATATAGGAGATGTAAGTATTGATCCTACGAATATAGAAAGAAATCTTAGAGAAATTAAGGATTTCTTGATAGCTATCTATAACCAGAAAAAAGATGTCATCCCCGTCATGATTGGAGGAGATCATTTCTGCACGTTCCCTGTGGTAAAAACAATTAGCAAGGAATTTATAGCAGATGATAATATCGGCGTTTTAATATTTGATGCACATTTAGATTTATATGATAAGTGGGATAAGGGCGTGTATTCCCATGCCACAGTTTCACACCGAATTTATGATTTAGACCAATTCAATAAAAATAATTTGTTGATAGTAGGAACTAGAGATATCGATATTCCTGAGATGAAAATCGCTAATGAAAAAGGTATTACTCATTTTGATGCTTTTTTATTTTCAGATCTTGGATTTAAAAATTTATCAAAAGATATTGTGGCATTCTTTCAGAATTCTCGAATAAAATCTCTTTATGTGTCAATAGATATTGATGTATTGGATCCTTCAATCGCTCCAGGCACAGGTTATGCCATACCAGGAGGATTATCATATCGTGAGTTATGGCAATTATTGAGATTATTAGCTAAAAACTTTAAAATAATTGGGTGTGATATAGTAGAAGTTTCACCGAATTTGGATGCTCCCAATAAAATGACATCCAACCTAGCAGCTAAATTGTTAATAGAGTTTATTTCTTTTATTTCAAATTAATATTAGAGAAGGATCATGACACCAAAACCAGAAATTAAAGACATTTTAAAAGAAGTTAAGCAATTTAAAATCAACAAAGACACTAATATATCCTCTCTCATTGCAGATTTATCAAATACGGGATTCAGTGCTAAACGTTTAGCAATTGCATGTGAAATTTATGAAGCAATGATAAATGATGAAGCTTGTACCAAATTTTTCGGACTTGCCGGTGCACTAATTCCCGCAGGATTTCAAGGAATAATTCATGATTTTATTGAGGAGGGTTTTATTGATGTCCTCGTAACAACAGGTGCAAGCTTAACTCATGATATAGCAGAAACATTGGGATATCATCATCTTCAAGGTAGTGTAGATTTAAGCGAAATTAATGATGTTAAATTACACAATGAAGAAATAAATCGGATTTATGATGTATTCTTACCCAATAACGTTTATGAAGGAATAGAAGACTTTGTATCAAATTTAAAGATAGTAGACGACACCATGCCAGTGAGTGAGTTTTTGAAGTTCTTAGGGGAAGAATTACCTACTAATTCTAATTCTATTTTAAAGATATGTGCAGAAAAAAATGTTCCGATATTTTGTCCTGCATTTACTGATTCTGGTTTAGCCTTACAACTTGGTTTTCATCATCAAACACTTAATCTCAACCATTTTAAAGACATGTTAGAAATGGTTAATCTCGCTTGGGATTCAAAAAAAGCAGGAGTGTGCATAATAGGTGGAGGAGTACCTAAAAATTTTATATTTCAATCATTACAATTTTGTCCGAATTCCGCAAATTATGCAATTCAAGTTACCATGGATCGTCCAGAACCAGGAGGATTGAGTGGGGCAACATTACAAGAAGCAAAATCTTGGGGAAAAGTAGCGGAAAAAGCTCAATACTCAACAGTAATTTCTGATGCTACTATTGTTTTACCTATTATATTGTGGTACTTAAAAAAAAGCATTAAATAAAGAATTTAATATAATATTCCTTGAAATTTTTGATCGATGTTCTTTGTATCAGATCCGAATATCTGGTCAAGCTGTTGTTTGAATGATTTGAATTGGGTTATTTCTGATAAATTTTTTCCTGAATATTTGGAGATAAACTCTTGACCAACCAATGTGAGTAATGGTTGGACAATTTTTCGGGTATACTTTTCTACTCGCTTCTCTTTATCCATGATGGCATATGATATTAAAAGTTCAGGTTCAAAACTATCATCTGCCATGATCATATTCTTCTTAAAAGCAATTAAATATTTTTTTCCTTGAAAGTATTCAATAAAATCCTTAGATATGGCAGATTCAGCAAAGTTCAAGATTGCTGTTAATAAGCCGCTACGTAAATCAGAATCAATTTTGCCTAATGTCGATTTGTGATAACTTTTTTTAACAAGTGTGAAACCTCTGAAGAGTAATCCCGCTTCTCTTATCACCATTTTAAAGATATCCTATTTATTAATAATATTATTTTATTACGTAGGGATAATCATAAAATAACCATCTGATCTAATAAATTCTTGGATTATACTCTAAGAGTTTTACATGATAATAATTTAATAAATAATCATACGTTTTTTGATGTATGATCCCTAAAAATAAAATTATACTATGTGCAAAAAATATTGTTAATGCCATTAATATAAAAAAGGAAGGTGAATGCATATATATTACTGGAGGTGCTTATGCTCAAGAATTACTGGAAGAAATCGGACTAGAAGTTTACAGGAAAGGGGGATTACCTCAGATTTCATATACAACTGACTATTATCAACAATCAATATATCATGATCCTAAGATTAGCATGAAAACTTTAGAAACACCACATAATCATTACGTGAAACTTATTGAAAATATAGACGCATATATTGTCATAGAACCATTAGAAAATCCAGGTATATATGTTGACATCCCTCGAGAAAAACTTAAAGCAAAGGCAAAAACAAAAGCTCCAATTAGAGATATCATATATGGGGGTAAAGAAGAGTATGCCCCTGGAAAAAAATGGATATATGCAGGTTGGCCTTCAAAAAAAGCTGCTGAATTCTATGGAATTGAATATGAGATGCTTGAACGTTTTACTGTTGATGGAACAGCAGTACCTATTGAAGAATTACAAGAAATTACCACTAAGATTGGTAAACTCTTTGATGGAGCAAAGAAAATACATGTAAAGGATGATTTAGGCACTGATTTTTGGGTTTCAGTGGAGGGTAGAAATAGAATCCTTGATGATGGAATATTATCTGATGAACAAATTGCTGTTGGAGATTTAGGAGGAAATTTACCAGCAGGTGAAGTATTTTTCCCTCCAGTTGAAACTATGGGTGAAGGTACAATATTTTGTCCATTAACCAAGGATAGATATACTAATAAGATAATAAAAGGAGTCAACCTGGTCTTTAAGGAAGGAAAACTCCAAATGGATAAAGTCACGACGTATAATGATTTAGATATATTAGTTGAAAGTTTCAAGCAATGTGAAGAAATTGACAAAGCTAATAATGTACCAGAACTAAGAACCTATAATGTTGCAGAATTGGGTATCGGATGTAATCCAAAAATAGACAAAGCAATTGGGTACATTTTAACAGATGAAAAAATAAATGGGAGTGTTCATGTTGCTTTTGGGGGAAATAAAATGATGACCGGTACCAGTGTTTCTCAAATGCATTGGGATTTTGTCACAACACCAAAAGTAACTATTACAGTCGAATATGGCGATGATTCAAAAAAAATCATAATGAACCAAGGCAAATTGGTCTCATAACTCTTATTTTATTCTAAATTAAGAAAATTTTCAAGCCATGTTAAAATTTCCTCAAAAACTTTTTCTTTAAATTCTAATCTATTAGTCTGAAAGTTAAATTGTTTAACAA
>DAOUVJ010000024.1 GCA_030667705.1 Promethearchaeota archaeon
ATGGTATTTAGTGATAAATTAATTAGCTCTTCAAAAGACAAATCTTCTTTATAATTTTCAGTGAGATATTCTCTTGCAGAAGATTCTCCACTTCCCAACGCATAGGCTTTATATGACCGATATATGCCACTAGGAGATGTCGTATAAATTTGAGTACCTGCACCATCTATAGCAATAAAGAAAAGAGCACATCCGAAAGGTCGTATGCCTCCATACTGCGTATATTGCTGTTTAATATCTGCGATTGCTTTTACTAACATGTTTAGCCTAACTGGTTCATCATAAGTTAACCTAAATGATTGGGCTTGAACTCTAGCATAATTAATTAACGCACGGGAGTCCGCATGCAAACCAGAAATTGCAACTCCAATATGTTCATCGACTTGAAAAATCTTATCTATTGAGTCAGCATCCATTAATGTTGAGGGTATTTTAATCTGAGCAGCAAGACAGACAGCTTCACGAGATTTTATGGCAACGGCTATTGTACCCCGCCTTACGGCCTCTAAAGCATATTCCACTTGAAATAAACGCCCTTCTGGAGAAAAAACAGTAAGAGCACGATCGTAAGTTCGACCTCCGCCTCCAAACATATCCATTCACTCTTTAATTATATATTAACTTAACGATTTTCTATATTAAGGTTGAAAATAAAGCTCTCAATTTTAATTTAATGTTTATAATCTATTACACTTTAAATTTTACTTGCAGCTCTTAAAATTTCTAGTGTTAAATCTTTAAAGACGGCTTCCACTGAATCACCTTCTTTTGCGCTGGTTTCATAGTATTTTAAAGCGTTAAATTCATTTCGAACAGCTTCTCCATCTTGAGATGAAACTTCGCGTTTCCCTTCCCGAGCAAGATCTAATTTATTACCAACAATACAACAAGGTTTGTGACCAATAACTTTTTCCACTTCGAGTTTCCATTCATCTAAATCAGCAAATGAAGATCGTCGTGATAAATCAAACACATAAATTATACCAGTAGATCCACGGTAAAATGGTGGTCTCACAAAACTGAAATGTTTCTGGCCAGCAAGGTCCCAGAGCTGTAGCTTTACTTGAAGCTGTGGATGATCATCTAATTCTACTGTTTTTGTGGAAAAATTTGAACCAATGGTCATCATGTAATTTTCTCTGAAGGCATTCTCGCAGTACCTAAGAACCATAGACGTTTTTCCAACTCCTCCATTGCCAACTACGCAAATTTTGTAAATGTACGATTTCTTATGATTTAACATTACCCATTACACCTTTCTATTCAAAATGACTTACTATATGCGAATTTTTATTATGATTTTTAAAGTGAGAACTAATTGCCTCATGAACTATACAATATATTATTGAAACATACTATAATATTATAATCAATAATAAAAATAACATATTATATATTTTTTCTATTTATCGTAGTTATATTATTGTATTTTATTATAGGAGATAATTTTAGGAGATAATTGCATGAATGATTTGGATAGTAAAATTCAACAGATTGCCCAACTAATAATCGATTCAGAGAATATAATCGCATTAACTGGCGCTGGTATGAGTACTGAGAGCGGAATACTTGATTTTAGAAGCCCTGGTACTGGATTATGGGAAAAAGTAAATCCTGATGAGTTTGCAAGCATTCATTCTTATGTGTCGGATACAGGAAAAAACTTGAAGTTCATGTTAGAAATGGGCATGCAAATATTCAAATCAAAACCTAATAAAGGGCATAAATCGTTATCAAAACTCCAGAAATTAGGCAAACTCAATGGAGTTCTCACTCAAAATATTGATGGATTACATAAACGTGCAAAAACTGAGAATGTTATTGAGTTACATGGAACGGCGCATGAAGCAATATGCATGCGGTGCCACGCTATATATCCTATCACAAAACTGATAGATCAAGTACTTAAAAGTAGCAGTAGAAGTCCTTCTTGTGATGTGTGTAATGGATTATTAAAGCCTAATGCGATTTTTTTCGGTGAGCCACTAAATTCTGATACATTATTAGCAGCAGAAAAAATGTTATCTAATTGTGATTTATTTTTGATTTTGGGATCTTCTCTCTTGGTATATCCCGTAGCATTTTATCCACGTAAAGCGCTGGCAAATGGCTCTAAATTGGTGATAATTAACATCCAAGAAACTGACATAGATGATCAAGCAGAAGTAGTGATTCATGAGAGAATCGGTGAAGTAATGCCTAAAATCGTAGAAATTGTAATTGAAAAACTGCGGTGAACTTTTTAAAACTGCTAATTCAAAAGAAAAAAGAAAAAAATTTGTATAAATTATTATTTTGAAGCTCTAAGAGCTTTCTTATCAACCTTTCCGACTGAAGTTAGCGGAAGTTCGTCCGTGAATTCTAAAATTTTCGGGACTTCATATGGAGCGCAGTTTTCTTTAGCAAAATTTAAGATATCGTCTTTTAGAGCGTCTTCATTGCCATCATATTCATAATTTGGGTCGATTTGAATGTAAGCTTTTACGATTTCAGAACCGGGTCGATCAGGATTTGGAAGTCCGATTGTAGCTACTGCCGCAATAGCAGCATGCTGGGTAAGTGTATCCTCTACTTTCACAGAAAATACTTTATATCCCCCAACGATTATCATGTCTTTCGTTCTATCAACTATACGGAGATATCCATCTTCGTCCATTATACCCATGTCTCCAGTGTGCATGTAACCATCAGAATCGATGGCTTTTTTCGTTTCTTCTGGTTTATTGTGATAACCCTTGGTTACCATGGGACCTTTTACGCAGATTTCACCTGGTTCACCTAAAGGTACTTCTTTACCGCTGTCTGGATCTACTAGTTTCAAATCAACATTAGGCAGAGCTAATCCGACTGTTCCTAACTTTTTTATACCTATTGATGGATTTGCGCAAGATAAAGGTGAAGTCTCAGTCATTCCATAGGCTTCTAGAAGTTTCCCTTCTCCTACAATACTTTCTAAAATTTCTTGTGATTCTTTAGGGAACGGTGCAGCCGCGGAAATCACATAATCAAGCATGTCTTTATCTACATTTGCGAATTTAGGATCTTTTAATAGCATTTGATATAATGTAGGTACATTTGCTAAGATGTTAGGTCTATATTTCAACATTTCCTTAATTATGTGACCTGTATCACGTGGATTTGGTATTAATACTTGCGTGTACCCAATAGCGAGAACGTTAGCACATGTAAATAAACCAGCTATGTGGAAAAAGGGAAATCCAGATAAACCAATACCCTTTCCAAACTCCCAGCTTAGCCAATGTTGAAATATTTTTACATCACTAACAAAGTTTCTATGCGTTAAAACGGCACCCTTAGGTGGTCCAGTAGTTCCACCGGTATATTGAATAAAAGCCACATCATCGGCGCTAACTTTAATATCTGGTAAGGTATCAGCAAATTTCCCTTTCACATCCTTGTGATAGTCTAAGACTGTCTTTCCTTCAAGGGGAGTAACTTTTCCTTTAGGAATCTTCCCAATTAATTTCCCCATAAAACCCAAGAATTTTGGCATGAATCCCGCTACGCTTGTAGTTATGACAAGCTTTAATGATGGTAGCTTAGAAGCTATCTTGGTAAGGTGACCTGCGAAAACGGCATCAAGTGTGAGTAAAGCAACTTGTTTGCCACCAGATCCGAGATCATTCAACTGATATTGGATTTGAACTGCTGACAAGAGGGGAGAAACACCAGAAACTATCATGCCTATTTTTAACCCTCCAAGAGCTGCAATCACATATTCAGGAATGTTAGCTGTATTAATACCGATAACATCTCCCTTTTTAAATCCCTGTTCTATCAACATGTTTGCAAATTCATTTGAAAGGCTATCTAAGGTGGCATAGTTAATCTCAGTCCCATAAAAAGCTAACGCGGTTTTATCTGGTACTTTCTCAAAAGTACTTCTTATCAATTCGGTATAGGATGTCTCAAATTCTTTAGGATCGAGATCATCGATACCTTTATCATAAGATTTTTCTTTCCAAAATCTACTACTATATGACATTTTTTTCACTTATTTCAAATATATAATGTGTTATGTTATAATTTTGAATCTTTCTAATAAAAAGTTTGATTTTGCGTGAAATTTATTGACAAATTTATTAAATGTATTATGATCATTTCCTGATCTTAATGTGGATGGAGTACTAAAAAATGGAGTTCTTGAACCAATAATGAAAAAAGGAGAATGGACCTTTAGTATTTAAGGTTTTACATAAAAGAGAATAAATAAAAAAAGCAAAATTATTTTCTTAAAATTTTTTTATCCACTTTGCCGATAACAGTTAACGGGATATCTTCCATGACGTGGATTTTCTTGGGGACTTCATAGGCTGCACAATTTTCCTTGGCAAAATTAATAAAATCTTCTTTTAATGCTTCTTCGTTGCCATCATATTCAAAATCGGGATCTAATTGAATGTATGCATTAACGATTTCAGAGCCAGGACGATCTGGATTAGGTTCACCAACTAATGCGATTATGCCAACTGCAGGATGCTTGGATAGAGTATCTTCAACTTTCGCGCTGAAAACTTTGAATCCACCGACAATGATCATGTCTTTTGTTCGATCAACAATCTTAACATAACCATCTTCATCCATTATTCCCACATCTCCAGAATGCATGTATCCATCTTTATCTACGGCTTTAGCTGTTTCTTCAGGCTTATTGTAATATCCTTGCATGACTAATGGACCTGCAACGCAAATTTCACCCGGTTCTCCTAATGGTACTATTTCACCGGTATCTGCATCAATAATCTTCAAATCAACATTTTGAATTGGTAATCCTACTTTTCCAAGTATTTTTTTGCCAATGGATGGATTCATTGTGGCCACGGGGCTTAGCTCAGTCATACCATATAATTCCAGCAATTTTCCTTGCCCAATTATCTCTTCAAGTTTTTCTTGAGATTCTTTTGGAAAGGGAGCGGCCGCAGAAATGCACATTCTTAATTTACTATGATCTAATCGTTTAAATTTTTTAAAGTTAATCAGGATCTGATACAAGGATGGGACATTTACAAGAACTGTTGGAGAGTAGGTTTTTATCTGATTACAAATGTGTAATGCATCTCTTGGATTAGCAATAAGGATTTGACCCCATCCTAAAGCAAGAGCACTTTCACATACTGTTAAACCTGCGATATGAAACATGGGGAATCCTGATAATAACATTCCCTCGCCTTCTTCCCATTGAAGCCACGCTTTGATACATTTCATATTAGATAAGCAATTTCGGTGGCTTAACATGGCGCCCTTAGGCGCTCCCGTAGTACCCCCAGTATATTGGATCCAACCAATATCATCGGGGTAAACATCCACTTTAGGTAATTCATCTGAGTAATTTGCCAAAACATCATCTTGAAAATTGTATACTGTCTTTCCCTCAAGAGGGGTGACTTCTCCAAAAGGTATATCTTGAACAGCTTTAATTTTTTCTTGTTGCTCTTTTGGAAATGAACCTACCACGCTTGTTGCTACAACGAGTTTAAGTTGCGGTAATGTTGGTGCGATCTTTTTTAAACGATGTTCAAAAATAGCATCAAGGGTCACTAGTGCGACTTTTTTTCCTCCCTTTCCAAGATCGTCTAACTGATACTGCATTTGTACATCAGACATTAAAGGACTTACCCCCGACACAACACAACCCGCCTTTAGTGTGCCTATCACTGAATAGATATATTCGGGAATATTAGCCAGATTAATTCCTACGGTATCTCCCTTATTAAATCCATTCTCAATAAGCATATTAGCAAATTGATTAGATCGTTTATCTACTTCACTAAAAGTTATTTCTAAGCCTTGATATGACAGAGCCATGTTATTAGGAAATTTATCAAACATTGCTCGTATATACTCGGGGTATGTAGTTTCGAACTCCTTAGGATCAAGATCTTTCACATCCGGATCCCAATTTTTCATCCAGAACCGACTTTCATAAGGACTTGTCATTTTTAAATCATTTTCAATTTTTTTTTTTGGATTAAATAAGTTGTTAAGTATTATTATTGATGGAATCGGTTATAAAGTTTTAATATGAAAATGAATATCGAATATTTTGATCATATCTCGAATCGAAAATCTAGATAATGTAAATAATAAAATATAAAAAATAAATAGAAATAAGATTTATTTATTGATTTCTTAGTTCTCGTTTTAATATCTTTCCAACCACTGATTTAGGTAATTCAGGAACAAGTTCAATTTGCCGAGGATACTTGTAAGGGCTTATATTTTCTTTAGCCCATTCTAAAAGATCATCTACGGAAATTTTTCCTTGATATTCAGGTTTTAGTGCTACAAATGCTTTGATATTTTCACCTACTTCTGTATCGGGGACACCTATAACTCCAACTTCTAGTACTGCCTCATTCATGTACATTAAATCTTCTACTTCTCTGGGGAAGACTCCGTGTCCTTTATACTTGATCATATCTCTCTTCCTATCTTTAATTCGGAGATAGCCTCCGCTATCTATACATCCTATATCTGCTGTATAATACCAAATTAATCCTTTCGAATCTTTACGTAGAGCGTATTCGCTATCCTTTTCCCTTCCCAAATAACCAAGCATTATTTGCGGACCAGTACAACATATCTCTCCAATATATTGGAATTCATCAATTCCACAATTTTCACAAGTTTCGTGAGGACATTGTGGTAATAATGTTTTCCCTTCTTCCGCGTCAACTATTTTAAGTAAAGTATCTGATACAGGAAATCCTACAGTATTAATTTTTTGTAACTCGTCTTTGAATGGGTTGAGAGAGACTACAGGTGAAAACTCTGACATGCCATATCCTTCAACTATCGCAGCACCAGTTATCTTCTCAAACTCATTTTTAACTTCTTCTGGAATTGCAGAAGCCGCACTGATGCAGGCAATAAGGCAATCTAATTTTCCTTTATATTTTTGTGAATCTGGATCTTGATTGAGTTTTATATAAAGAGTAGGTACTCCTGGCATGTATGTAACCTTTTCTTTCATGATGTAATTTAAAATCTTGGAAATTTTTTCAGGTGGACGAGGTAACAATACCATTTTCCATCCTTGAAGAACTGAAACTGTCATGCCTATATTCCCAAACGAATGAGAAAGAGGAACTACTAAAAGCATTCCTCCCTTCCCTTTTAATTCTTTCATTTGAGGTAGCTGCGTTGATGCCCATGCATCTACTTGTAAAGCATTTACCACCATTGAGTAATGAGATGTCATTACTCCTTTAGGTACTCCCGTGGTTCCTCCCGTGTATATCAAAATTGCAGTATCTTTCTTAAGATCATAATTAACTTTTGGAAGATCAATCTGATAACCACTCTTTAAAACATCTTGAAATTTTGGACATTTTATTTCACCAACCTTTTCTGGCCAATTTTTCATTTGAGGGATCTTTCCTAGAGCAGCTCCAAGTTTTGCTTTTAATGGAGACAAAAATTCCCCCGTACCCGTGAAAATTATGTTTTTCAGAGTAGGCATCTTGCTTAAATCTTTTCCATCGAGATATTCTTCATAAAGAAAATCCAATATTATCATTGCTTTAGCTTTTGAATCATTTATTTGATGAACAATCTCCACGAACCTATTTACCGGAAGAATAGGATTTGATATGCCGCCAATTCGAAGAATAGCCCAATGTGCTATAACATATTGAGGCATATTCGGTAAATCTATGGCCACGACATCTCCTTTCTTAATCCCTAATTTAGAAAGTCCCGTGGCAAATTGATCAACTAAGAGATCTAATTCTCCATACTTTATTCTAGATCCCTCAAAAAAAATAGCTTCGGATTCTGGAAATTCTTCAGCTGTTTTTTTTAAAAGCTGATCTATAGGAACTACATCATAATCTATATGTTTTGGCGTCTCTTCTGGCCAATTTTTATCCCAATAACGTTTTATTTCGTCACTCATGTTAAATCACTTTTTAAAATTGTGATTATTAAGATCTTTACATTTTATTTAAAATTAAACTAATTTATAATATTGAAATACAAAAAAAAAGATTTAAAGATGAAATTCAGTACCTACCATCCCTAATGTATGTGAAGGATGATTAGACATTAACTTATTAAAATTAAAACCTGTACAATGCATTCCACATGTGATTTCAGGGTTTAAATCTTCGAAATATTTTATTTTTTCTTCAATTTTTTCAATTGGGTTCCATTCTTCATGAAAGCCTCCTATCACAGCATAAACTTTATCTATACCTGTTAACTTTTGACCGTGTTTGATTGTATTACCAATTCCGCAGTGACCACACCCAGTTAAGACTACTAGACCTTTATCTTTAATATTAAAATAGATTGAAGTCTCGTCTCTGAAATAGTGCTTTTCAAATTCTTTTCTGCTTTTCATTATGTACATTCCTTTAGTTAATTCATCGTCATCAAATAATTCAATTTCTCCACTAGTCATTATCCCCCTATATAATTGAACCGGTTCTTTTGTCTCAATCACTTCTATAGCATTCTCACTTGCTAGCTTTTGGACTAGACCTTTACTAAATAAGGGCAATTTCGCGCTTAATTTAATTTTTCCTTCTTTTTCAAGGCGTTTAACTGAAGCTGCTAAATCTTCTACTGGTAGTTCCTCTCCACTGTTAGTGACTGCTGCAAAAAATTGTTGATAGCAGTCTGGGTTTAAATAAAACTGCGTTCCATTGCTAAGTTCTGGCATAACACTTGGTAGTCCACCGAAATGATCAAAATGCCCATGACTTAATATTAATTTTTCTACATCCTTTAGGTTGATACCAAATTGTTTACAATTATGCATTATTGCCTGAGTTAATCCTCCTGCATCTAACATGAAAAGATGACTTACTTCATCTTCTTGCACGTGTATACTCATCGCAAATCCATGTTCTGCTAATGCTCTATTTACACCTTTTCCTGGTTGAATGACCTTACCATTAAATCGATCATCAGTTAACTTTGTAATGCTAACATCATTTGTAGTTAATACTTTTAATGTTATTTTCCCACTTTCAATTGGTTCAAGCATTATATTCACTTTTTTTAAATTATTTTCCCATTTTATTGGATAATTATTCATATTTTGTTTAATATTTAAATCTAATATTCATTAAGAAATTATTTTAAATCAAAAGGTAACGTTTACTTTTACTTTCAATCTCCTCTCTCTGTCTTCATGTAATCTCCTTCCTTTTAAAAGAACAACGCTTAAATGAAAAAAGAATGGTCTCAGGTTGATTTTCATTAATAAACACAAAGTTCAGAAAATTGTCGGAGTAACCAACTTTTATTTTGTACTATGTTTTGATCAAATGATGCCATTTGATTCAGGATTTAAAATGCACAAAAAAAACGGGGTGACTCCTTTGATTTCTAGTGGAGATTCAACGCTAGATGAATTATTAGGGGGAAAGGGATTTCACAAAGATTTAGTATATCTGCTATACGGTGACAAAAAAAAGACTACTAATATCTTGTTGACAACGGCCGTGATCTCGCAAAAATCTCGGGAACATGGAGGTCTAGGGGAGGGGGTCAAGGTTGCATTTATTGATGCGAATAATCGTTTTAATCCTTATAATGTAAGTAAGTTTGCAGTTTCACAGAATTTATCACCAAGAATCGTGTTAGAAAACATCCTGATCGCTCGAGCTTTTACTTGGGATCAGGCTATTGAACTATTAGAAAATAGGCTTTCAAAACTCGAGCACGTAAAGGTAGTTATCGTATCTGGCATTACTACTCTCTTTCCTAGTTATGAAAAGAAAAATTTTGAGGAGTTATTAAGAGCAATAAATGGCATTAAGAGGATTCTTTCAAAGACTAGACCATTAATCGTCATCACTGCGCCTCTTAATGAATTCAGCGCGTTTAGACCTAAAGGGGGTAAAATACTTTCTCATTTTGGAAACGTGTTAGTTTCGATAATTGATGATGACCGTTTTGTTGAATACACTCTCGTGCAGCATCCTTATCTGGGTGAAAAACGCTTGTTGAAATGGAAACCTCGCGAACCCAAGAGAAGGAATAGCATGAAAAATAAGACCTTAGATTGCTGGTTCTAAAGGTTCTATTCTTTATTTTCTTTCTTTTTGTAAAAATCACGATCTTTTTTTTCTAACGTGAGAGGATCTCCACCATATTGTATCTTTTTTCCTTTATAATAGAGATCTGATTTTTCTTCGCAAATCTGGTTCCATTTAACAAGTCCTAATTTCTTGATCATCAGCGAATTATATACTTTTGAATTGTGAGGTGTAAATATCTCAAAATTAACGATTGGTTGGAGCATTTCACATGGAAACTCATCACATTCATGGCAGAATTTATGACCCTTACTCATTACGCATTCATAAGTTTTACAAACGGGAAATTTCGAAATCTGACCTTCATTTTGCCTACATCCCTGACAATTGAAAGCTTTTACTCCCGGACATCTTTTACAATAAATCCCACAAGGTGCATGGTCATTTAAATACATGCTCATAAAACAATACCTATTACTCATTTTTTTTTAATTGCTAATTAGTAAATTAAGTATGAATTTTAATTTAATTGTTATACAAAACTACATTATACAAAAAGTTTAGCAGCATTATCATGAAGCCACTTTCTTTTTACATCTTCCTTTAGGGGTAATTTCATTATGCCATCAGCTAATTGTTTTATTGACATTCCCATAAAAAGCCAAGTTGATCCAAATAGAATTTTATCTTGAAGAACTGAATTGCCGAAATGGATAAGTTGCTCCCAGCCCGTTCCTTTCATACCCAAATATTTAGGAATGTAAGATGCAATATCAATGTATATGTTAGGATTACGCCAAGCAACAGCTACTAATTCGTTTACCCATGGCCATCCACCATGTCCCGCTATCATTTTCAATTCAGGAAAATCTTGAGCAACTACATCTAGATAAATTGGTCTCTCATATTCCATGGAATTTGTAGAATAGTTAATTGAAAGATGAAACCAAATTGGGATATCAAGTTCAACACAAGTAGAATAAATAGGATACATTTTTGCATGAGTCGGGGGAATTTGGAACATGAATGGGCGTACCGCAACTCCTCGCATCCCTAATTCATAAGTCCTTCTAATTTCTCTTACAGCCGCCATCCCCTTTAAAGGATCAATTCCAGCAATTCCTATAAATTTATCGGGGAACTTGTTTACAATTTCAGCATAATAATCATTTGGAAGACCTGCAATACCGCTTGGAGTTTCTTCATCAAGATTAAAAATAACGGCTTTCTCAACTCCCATTTTATCAAGGTTATGAACAAAATCCTCAACTGAAGATGTTAGCTTCCTTATTTTAGGTAGAAATGGTTTAATAGCTTCTTTTAATTCTGTTGTACTAAGTGTTGATTTCATGGTGTAGAGTTCTTCTGCCGTCATGCCCAACAATGGAGCCATTTTAGGACCAAAAATGTCTTTCAGATAGCGAGACATTTGAGGAGGTAAAGAGATCAATAGATCAATAAAAACTTCTTCGGTCGGCACATAACACAGCGAGTCGATAATTTTATATTCCATTTTTATCATTTTTCTTGAATATATCTTAATTAATATCAAACATCTATATATCTCTTCTATTTGTACAATAATGGTGAAAATTAGAAAATTTTCAATGCGTGCTCTTTTTAATTGATTGAGAGATTATACTTCTGGGTTAAATATTTGAAGTGAAGAGGAGATTATAACATGTGTGGTAGAACCGTTCCAAGTTTTCGTCCTGCGCTAGAACATGAAATAGAAAGTTGGAAAGATTTCAAGAGAGCGCTTCGACCTAATGAGCAGAAGATCTTTGATAGACTGATGAATTATGCTCGCATTCATTCTGATGCTGGTAGCATGGGAGCACGCGTCATGCTTTCTGAAATCCTGTTTATCTCTTTTGCAGTTGAACAAGAAAAAAAAATCGATAAATTAGAAAAAAGGTTAAAAGAACTCGAGAAAAAACTAAATGAGCAAGACTGAAAAGTGGTAGTGTTAGAGAATTTTGATGGTTGGTTGTTGGACGTTTCAACGAATGCCAGTGGTGTTATTTTTTGGGTTAAAACAATAATTGAGGAAAAAATAGTCAAGATCTATTCTGACTTTTGTCCTGAATTTTTTGCCGTTCCCAAAAAAAGTGTTGGTTATGATCTAAATCAATTAAATAGCATTTTAATGCAAAATCCTAACATAAAAAATGTTAGGACTTGTGAGAAATATGTTAAACTAGAGGATCATGAGAAAACTAAACTTTTGGGAGTATCTGTTGAAAAACCATCAGTATTTAAAGCAACAATTAAAGAAATTGATAAATTAGATATGTTTACGCTGTACAACACTGATCTTCCCATCTCTCAGATGTTTTATTACGTGAATGATTTATTCCCAATGTCACGTTGTCAATTTAAAGTGAAGATTAAAAAGGAAAAAGGAAAGCAGAAGATGCATCTCGTCTCCTTTAATCTTAACGATGATAATGAAAAACTCTTTTACGAATTGCCTCCCCTTAAAGCAATATGGTTGGATGTAAAGGTACAACAGCGAGGAATGAGACCCTATTATAATGATCCACTTGCCTATGCAGAAATCAGTATTATAGAAAACGATGAAGATAACGTTCCACGTGCTGATGGCTATAAGAAGAAGACATTTCGAATTGATCATGCTGATGAGGCTGAAACACTGATTGCAATCAGTAAGATGGTTGAACAACTTGATCCAGACATCATTCTCACCCAGAAAGGAGATAGCTTCATGTTTCCCTATTTAGCTGAACGAGCTTCTGCAAATGGAGTTTCAAAATATGTGTACTTTTCTCGAAATAAAACACCCTTAAAGAATTGCATCTTCGACCTTTCTGGAGGTTCAGATCATTACATGTCATATGGAGTCATACGGCGTCGTTCAAAAAATCAAGTTTATTTCACAGGTAGACTTCATCTTGATACTACTTCATATGCAAGTCTTCACTTCACTGAAGGTAATATTCCCGGAGTCATTGAAGTCGCCCGAATTTCGAGAGTCTCATTACAAAGACTGAGCAGGATAACCATTGGTGGCGCTTTACAATCAATTCAATTCTATTATGCATACAAGCTTGATCATTTGATTCCTCCCTTCAAAAAAAGCCCTGAAGACTTTAGATCAGGAATGGATTTAATTAGAGGCGATCGTGGAGGTCATATCTTTGAACCACTAATTGGTGTCTTCGATCAAGTAGTTGAATTAGACTTTTCCTCAATGTATCCTTCTATAATGGCAAATTTTAACGTTTCATCTGAAACTATCAATTGTAAGTGTTGCAAAAATGATGGTACGGGAATCAAAGTACCTGGTCTCGATTTTCATATTTGCTCTAAGCGACAAGGAATAATTTCCAAAGCAATCAGCTTACCATTAACCAAAAGGTTGAAATGTAAGGAACATGTTCGAAAAACAAAAAGCATTCGATATCAATTTGTGGATACAGCATTAAAGTGGGTTCTTGTAGTAAGTTTTGGTTATTTAGGATTTAAGAATGCTCGATTTGGTAAGATTGAAGCCCATCAAACGGTTTGTGCCTTTTCTCGGGATTTTCTCATGCGTGCTGCCGAAATTGCCGAAGAAAACGGATGTAAAATCATTCACGGGATCGTGGATTCATTGTGGCTTCAAGATACTAAGGGTAGATCTCCCGAAGATTTCGAAGAAGTGACAAAAAAGATTGCAGAAGATATCACTGCTCAAACCAGCATTCAAATGAGTTGGGATGGTAAATTTGATGTGATACTATTCCTTCCTTCTCGAGCACAGCCAGATGTTCCTGCATTAAGTCATTATTGGGGAATAAAAAGTGATGGAGAAATTAAAGTCCGAGGAATTGAAGTCAGGAGACGAGATACTCCTAAAATTATAAAAAATGCACAATATGCCTTCATTGATGTTTTCAAAGGGGCAAAAACGGTTAAAGAGTTTAAAAATCGAATCCCAGAAGCAAAAAAAGTGTTGCTCCATTACGTTAATAAGATAGAAACAGGAAATCTCTCAAAGGAAGAATTAACCATCAAACAACGAATTTCACGAAAACCAAGCCAATATAAAGTGAACTCTTACCAAGCAGTTGCGGCTAGGCAGTTGGAACGATCTGGGATCATGGCAACCCCTGGTAAGAATGTTTTCTATATAATATTGAATGCAGATGCAGATCCACGTTTTCCCGACCAAAAAATCATTCTTTCCGATTTATACGACGAGAAACGACATCACTATGATAAGAAAAAGTATGTAGAATTGCTCAGAAGAGCTTTTGAAAACTTGTTTCCATTTGCATTTCCTGAACTTGAAGAGTTGTTAGAATCAAAACTAAATCAGCACTCAACTCAAAAAGATCTAGCATGTTATCTTGGAGATTAAAGTCGATATAAAAAAAAATCACATAAAAGGTTGTCTTATAACAGTTTTCATGGTAGCGGGATTAGCTTTTCTCGGGTCACTAAGATAAATTTCATGATGTTTATTAGCTTGACCATCAAATTTTCTACCTTCTTTTTGAATGAAATCATGCACCTTTTGAACCGTAGGACCTTCCTCTGAATACGGACCGATGTGCATAATTTGAGCTGCTTGACCTTCCGTAAATCGCTCTAATCGGAGTTTAGGAAGCAATCCTGATAGTTCAGGTTTTTTGTCTTTTGTTATTTTTATCGCGTCATTTATCATGTCTTGAGTAATCCACTCCGGTTGCATTATCATCATTGTCCATTTCCATTTATCCCGATTCCCTTCTGTAAAATCATCCATGTTATCTGCCCACCATAAACCTTCTAGAGGAGGAACAACATAATCCTTGCCCTTTGCTTTACTCAAGAATTTTGTTTTAAATGCAATTGGATATAATGCAGCAAGAGCATCTTGATACTCCTTCGAATCGCCTGGGGAGCCAATTCCATCAATCATCAAGAACTGCATATCGGGGACATCTACTAAAACAACCTCCTTTGGGCTTGGTTGGTAAAATTCCTTTAGGGATTTTTTAAAATCTACTTTGACGGGCATTTTACATCATCATCATTGTTGTATATTTCCTTGTAATAATTTATCAAATTTTTAGTCAAGTTAAGATCCTATTCTAAAAATGTATAAAAGAAAAAAAAATTAAGGAATGAGAATTACTCCAAAGAAATCTAAAATAATAAAACCTAATGCAATTAACTCCAATAACATCCATAAATTCCTCTTTAAACTCCTAAAACTCTTGAATACTTTTCCTGAAAAGTTGATTATGTTATATATCACGATTACTATCCACGCTGTAACTAAAAATACTATGGGTAATAATAGAGTCAGTAAGTTAGCTCCGATAAAATCCAATAAATATTTATATCCGAGAAATGCGAATGCGATTATTACGAATGTAAATCCAAGACCAAATGAATATTCTGCAAGCGATACAAATTGGTTGACCTTCTTCATATTCACATCCTTTAATTTTGATTCAAATTGAGCTTTTGAGTTACTTGATACTGAATTTACAAAGAAAACGAATGCTAACATTAAAAGGAAAGTTACAGATACAATTCCATTACTCGGTACATTTTGCCAAATTAACGCGAGAATGGTTAATACTATTCCTATCATTGTAGTACTCAGAATTATCCAATCTCTAACATTAATTTTTTCTTCTTCTGTTTCCACTTTATATCATCATTTTATAAGTTTGTTAAACTATACTTCGATTTATTGTTATAAAAATTTTGAGTTATCTTCATTTTTAGATAGATAAGGTTTAGTTGGATTATAATTACGAGCTTTCTAATCTAAAATTAAAAGTATTTTATTAGAAAATCTCCAGTCTGTTGCTGTTTATTTTTCTTTAATGTTGAATTTAAATTATGTCATCAAAAGTAGCGTCCTATTATGATTGGTCATTAGGTTTTAAGAGAAGCACTAAGAATGAAATTTCTAAAGTCTCAACTTTAAAAAGTGTCAATTCATTAGGCATGTCAGCTGATGATTTTAAAGGTTTTCTCAAGCAGTGGAAATCACAAAATCTTTAAGTGTAATGTGTTATAAAAAACTAATGCAATTTTAGACCTATTTATTATTTTAGCTAAAGATCACTTTTTGTCGTTATAAAAGATGGATTAAATTATCTCACGTTTATATTTCGTACGAGTGATACGAAAACATAACATTTTAGTATATGGTTTTAAATATAAACTTTTATCAATTATACAAAAAAGTCGTGATCAAATGTCAAAACCAATATCATTTTTCGATTGGGAAAATAGTTTCCGTAAGAAAACTCATCCAGTTTCTAAGATTTCATATAATAAAAAGGCTAAAACTTCTCTTGGGATTCCACTGAAAGTTTATCATGATTTCTTGGAAAAATGGAGAAAAGAAAATTTATAATACAAGTCTAAACATTAACTTCCATGAAATATAGTATCGCGATTAAAATTGCCCATATTATTACCGTAATTATTAAAGTAGTTGTTATGTAAAATCGCCATTTAATCGATATTTTCTGTTTCTTCTCAATCCTGTAAACATATATAGCGACGATAGCTCCTAATGCTAATAACGAGGATAAAACAATAATCATTCCAAGTAAGCCTGATTCCAAGGCGGGTAATATGAAAACGAGGATGAAAGCAGTCATGCTAATCCAAACCGTTCCAAATCTAGTCATTCTTGTTCTGAAGATTATATCAATATCATCCGTTCTTTTTGTAGGTAATAACCCAAGGAGAACTCCGAAAAGAGCCGCACCAAGTAATGATGACTGGAGAATATTTAAGGGGGTTGAGAAAACATAACCAATAATTATACCTGCGCCCGCACAGGATATAATTTTGATTACTACATAACTTCGTTTGATAAAATCGTAAATTCCGTGCAAAATCTTACTTATAAATGTTCGGAGAGAAAGTAACGCTCTTCTAATGTAATCTACGAAATTATTGAAGAAAGCTTTTAATTCTTCCATCAAAAATACAAATAGATATATCAGAATTCCGATCACGAAAATTGAGATTCCCAAGGACGTTAAATCTATGAGTAATAACGAGGAAAATATCTCAAGAAAAACAACGAGAGTATATAAAAATGAAATATTTCTTTTCCTCTTGTAGGGTTTATAAATTATACCAAATTCTAAAGTAGCTACCAATAAAGTAGTCCACGCATTAAAGAAAAACATATCTGGGTTAATATTATTGAGTAGTAAAAAGGTATCTATTGGGATAATTAATCCTAAAATCAGTAATGAGATTGATTTGAGTCTTTTTGAAAAATTTTCATTGAATGCGCCAACGGACTTATCAAATCTCAAGAAAATTAATAAGATAATAAAAGCGAATAAGATCAAATTCAGATCTAATACTATATCTGTTGTCATAAAATAAAGAGGCCACGAAGAGAAATTGAAGTATAAAACAGCAATTAAGAAATTTTTGACTGCTTTTTTAGTCCCAGTGAGTTTTGTTAGATAGAATAATTCTATCTCTATTATAAATATTAGAATTGGAATAATCTGAATTGTAGAGGCCAAAACCAAGTCAATTAAAAGGATAAATGAAACGATATTTATTGAAGCTAAAGAGATCACTAAGAAGGGTTTTGACAAACGACCTAAGAATATTAAGAGAACTCTATCTATTAATACCAATATATGGATAAAAACACTGATTATAATAGAAATCTGAATAATTTGTAGTTCAATAAATATAAGATATTGAGCTAAACATAAAATTAAACCAAGATAAAATACATTACCAATTAATTTTTGTCTTTTAATAGCACCAAGTTCAAACTCATTCGCTTTTTCAGGATTATTTATTCGCCTCATGTTATAATAAGCATAATTAGAATAAAATTGTAATAAGATTATTGGGAGAATAAATATTACATGTAATTCTGTTTGAGTATCAAAAATATAAAATATATATGAACCAGATATCATTAAAAGACTGAAAATGTGCATTATATAACCTAAAATTTCCCTTAAACCTTTAATACTATAAATTTCAATGAGGCTAATGATGAATAAAAGTATTTGAGAAAATAACAGGCTTGCAAAAATATCTAAAAACAAATTAAAGAATCCATAAGCGAGAATAGATAACTCAACATAGATGCAGAAATGTATTGCCGTATAATATTTTTGAAATTTAATTTTGCTGGATTCATCAACAGAATTCTTTTTCATCAAATTTAAGGGGTATGTAGCAAGAATTGTTTCAATTAGAGCAATTAAACTAAACCAAAATATAGATATTGAATTTAAAGTTAATATCAAGAATTGTAAATCTATTAAAGCTAAAATCCAAAATAATAATAAGGAAATTTGAAATATAATGAATATACTTAGCTTCAGCGTGTACATACTTTTTGTTTTCATTTTTTGGTTGAAAATGCTATTTAGGATTAAGAAAAACAAACTAAATAACGTTAAAAATAAAAATATCGAAGTAAATTCTTGAAATGCATAAACTTGAGTTAAGTTTGAATTGATTTGAAGAGCACCATACACGCAAACAAGTAGATAAAGCGTATTTGAGAGAACAAGATAAGAATTTGATTTGTATAGATTTAACTTTTCAACTTCATATTTATTCATTGATTTTAAGATTGAAAAGAAGACATGGATGGAATAATTCTGGAGTAAGAGAAATAGAAACACATATAACCAGATTAATATATTATTTGCTCCTGAAATAAATTGTAATGCAAATATGAACAAATTAATTGATGCTCCTAAATAACTCATTAGGTTAATAAGACTTATATACCATTTTTTATCCCTTCTAAAAACATAGAGATCTAAAAGTGTTAAAACGAATAATATAGTTAATGAAATTACCAGAATGAGAAACGTATCTATAATTCCTAATTCAATGAGCACACTTGAGGAAAGAATTGTAGCATCGAAATATAAAATGAGTGCGAATATAGGCTTAATGTTTTTAGAAATTGGTGTAAGTTGACAAATAAGGGTATATAGCAATACTCCCGACAGAATTATGGTTATAGGTGCGCTTATGTTAGTGAAAAAAATAAATCCTTGAAGTAATAGTAAAGTAACTGCTATAGGCATCATATACCAAACTAAAAATCTGTAATTATGCAGCTTAAAGGTGAGAAAAATGAGATTTGTTAAAAGAAATAGACCCATGATTAGAAACCATGCTCCATAAGGTAATATTAATAATATCAATGAGCTAATCGTTAATGAAACACCTAAACTAATTGCTAAATAAGCAAAAAGGGAGGAAATTGGCATCAATCGTTCATATGGCCCCCAAATCATTTTATAGCGATTAAAGATGAAAAATGTTAATCCTCCAACGACTAAAGCCAAAAATAAGGCATTCCATTCAAATCCTTCTATAAGGATAAAGGTGTGATAAGTCAAAAATGAAAAAGATAATAAAAGCGTCCAAGAAATCAAGAAATTAATAACAATCTTATTCATTTTAAATAATCGAGAGGAAAAGAGAGATGCTGAGGTGATAATTAATGTTAATTCCAAAGAAGTCCAAGGATTTCCTCCTGTTATTAGGTACATCAAATCAAATACTATTAGAGCAATCCCGGTTGTCAAAACCAAGTATGATATTAAGAGAGAAAAATTACGTTTTGTTCTCATGTTAGGGAAATAAGATAGGAAAAAACAAGAAATCCCGGTGATAGTTATATCAACAGGGATAATGGAATTATATAACCCTACTTCAATAAATACGAAATTGATAAAAGAAATTGAAACAAAAGTAAAAATAATCCAGAAAACCATCAAAACTTTCCAAAATTTCAGTTTATAAATTATAGGCATTAATAAAAATATAGCAAATAATCCAAATGAGGAATTAAGAAGAAATTCATTCCAGCTAAATATATTTTGGCTGAACCAATATAACAAAGCTAAATTTATAGCCCACATACCAAATAAAATTGTAGAAAAGTGTTCCTTTATCCAAGTGTACCAAAAAGGAAATGAAACCAAAACACATACCACGAACGCTAATAAGTATGATCCTGGAATGTTAAATCCAAAAAGATTTAAAGCTCTAGTAGCTACATCGTCAATACCAGTAAAAGCTCGAGCAATTAACGCATAATTAACTACAGGGAAAAGTATCCATAACCAAAATCCTGTTTTCCATATCGCCCAAGATATTTTCCACTGATATATACCAATCGCAAGATAAAAGAGGAAAATACCTACATTAATAGATAAGACTAATGGGATCCATAGCTCTATAATTGGATAAATGGAAATAGTGAAAAAATAAATAAATACCGGAATAGCAATTATAATGGCAGGTAGCACGATGAAATAAGAAAGTTTTCTAAATCTCTGAGGTGATTCATTGTATAATGAAACAAAAGTAAACCCTGTTAAGCTGAAAGTCGATGTGAAACTTAATATTGATTGATATAGAGTAAATGGAGGATTATTAAACATGAATCCATAAAAAATGAAGCTTGTTAAATCAAAAATAGATAAAACAACACAAGGTCTAATGAATAGCTTGTATCTTGGGTCCTTTTTCCTATAATAAAAATTTCCCATCAATACTAAGAAAATGAGTAATGAGATACTGACGTTATACAATGGGGGTAAGAAATTGTACAAGCCTATATATGATAACGTTGAAAGCAGGAAATATACAACATATTTTTCTATATTATTCATCATCTTTAGATTTAGATTTATTGAAATTAGCAGAATTATTATTAGTATTGAATTAGAAATGAGTAAAAATGCGGGATCTTGTATTGCTACGAAAAATAAAGAATAGGGTTGCATTAACGATACGACAACCACTAAACCTGTAAATGCGAATAATAAATATGTTACCCATTTGACGATCAAATTTTTATTCCTTCGACTTAAAAGGATAATTACAGCAATTAACCACAAAACAATGCCTAAAGGTGAATCAGAATAGAAGAATGGAATTAAAGCTAAAAATGACTTTAAATAAAGATTTAATAAATTAGATCTATTTAAAACAGCCTTTATTTCTCCCAATCTCATTGCAACATAGTTTAAATAAAAGAAAAAGTTACAAATTAGTAAAGCTATTAGAATTGTATTATTAATGACAAAAAATGGCATTAAATTCATTATATTCCAAAATACTTGAACATATAGAGATAATAAAGCTCCATAAAATGATATGATCATAATCGAATTAATGACTTTATTAGGTCTATTATGGATTATAATGACATTTCTGATCAAATTTATCGTTATGGGACTTAAAAATGAAAATACAAGAATCGACGTGCTTAAAGCTATAAAGAAAGACAGCAATGACAAGTAAATAAATAATATAAAGCAAGTGATGACTTTTACAACACTCCACGATGATAATAACAGGATAGTTCTCGTCTTCTCAAATTCTATTTCCATGCTCTGAGTACCCAATGTTAACAATAAGAACACTAATGAAAAGAATGCTGATTGCATTATAACAGGTAAGAAGGTAACTGAAGGAATTGGAATTAATCCAAGTAAAGGATAAAAGAGAGATGTTATTAAGCCAGAAATTGCTAAAATAATGGCAAAAAAGCTGAAATTTTTATAAAATTCATAGATCTTATATATCTTGTAAAAATCTAACTTCAATTCTTGATTTTCAAATACTCGTTGTTTTATATCATCAATAATATTCAACGCATTCAAATTTAAGGTTAAAAAAGCGAGGGAGGAACAGCAAAGAACGAAGTAGAAGAATTGATTAATTTGAGATGGATTCAAAGTAAGAAAGATTTTGAAAGAAATTAATAGGGAAATAGAAATCCAAATAGTTAGTTGAATAACTTTAAGAATTAATCTATTACTTTCTTTTAAAGTGATGTTATCAAAAACAAATTCAAGATATTTAAGGAAAACATATATGAGAATGATAGTTGAGATAATTATATAAAAAGTATCTATTTGTATTCCCAATCTAATAAATTCATATCCTGTAAATGTTGGTAATGAAATTATCAATAAGGAAAGAATGATTCCATTAACTACAAGTAATTTTTTGAATATATCAACATGTAGTTTATTTTTTAAAGCATAATTTATTGCAATTAGGAATATTACACTAAATACTAAAAACGGTATGATCCATTGAAATGTGGTTCCCTTGGTTAAATATTCATATGATGCGTATGAAAATATCCCTGATGTAAATATCAGTGACATTAAATTTATTATTTTACTGAATGAAATTGAAAAGATTATGCCTTGGTTAGATAAAAGCATTACAAGAGTCCCAATGATGATAAATGAGAGGTAACAAGAAATCCAGAAATCTAACACGGTGAAAAGGAGAAACATCGTTACAAGAAAAGCGTAAATTTCAATAAAAAGAACTGAATATAAAATTATTGCTGTTCTTTTTGATATGTGAATTGGTTTCAGATATTTTTTCTTAAAACCGTGTTTAATCAAATAATATAACGCAATTGTGATGTAAATAATGTCCCCAATTAAAGCTAGCATGTAAAAATCAAATAAATAATAGAAGAATATTGAAGATATAAAAAGAAAAGCCAATAGGATCAAGAAATATAGAGAAAAATAAGCATATTTATTGAATTTTTCTTGATTAATCACATTTTTCTTCGCAATATAATAAAAGGGAATAGAAGAGGATATAAAAATGAAAATTAAAGAGAAATATAAATTAATAAAATCCAATTCGAAATTAGGGGGAATAACGGGAACGAATAGATTAGACATGTTACCGATTGTATAAAACCAAATTAGTGCTTCCCCATAGAATAGTGTTATACTCGTTATTTTTGTATTAATACTATCAACAGATTTTACCCTTAGATTAGCGAAATTAGTTAGACCACTCATTAAAAACAGGGAAGTTAGAATTGAAAATGAAGGTTGATTGAAAGGGGGTGGTAAATATTTAAGTGAAAGCTCATTGAATATGATAAATAGGGCAATTCCTAATGGATAGTAGATATTTTTTAAAAATTGCTGATAGAAAGTATCCTGAATATATCCAATTTTCACGCCAACTTTAAAAATACCAATGTAACAACCAATTAAAAAGATTACAGCCGATGAAATTCCAAGAATGGAATACTCTAAGTAAAATAGTAGGAGAATATGGGTAATAAAGGAGAATAAAGTAACAACTATTACGTTCAAGGCGATAAAGCAATAGCTAACGAATATTTTTCGTTTTAAAATTTTTACATATGCCAAATAACCTAATGGAATAACGGTTGTAATTGCAGTAATGATTAAAAGCCCGTACAGGAACAAAACTCCTTGATAATTAAACATAAAGTACAACCATTCTAATATAACCCATCCATAACCTATAGTAAATGAAGTTATAGCCGTTTTTACTTTTTTAATAAAGGGACTTTTGGATGACCCTCCTAGGTTAATTATTAAACATACTATACAAGTTGAAAAAAAGTAAGCTATAATCCTTTCGAATCCTACATTTAGAATAAAATATTGGGAAGACATAAAGAATGTTTCAGTGATTATTAAAAAGCCATTAATACTGAATAGAATTGTATATGATTTCTCAGTTATTTTTCCGATTTTCTTCCCTACTATCAAAACTAAATGGATCATAATAGAAAGTAATACAAAATCTAATAATATGGCTGGCACATTACCAAGTGAGTGAACAATTAATGAAGCAAAAATACTGAAGATCAATACCCAGATTGAATTATAAATATTATTTATACAGCTTTCGCGAGTGAACAAATGAATTATGTTATTAAATAACGAGAAAATGATGTAAGCTGCAGGAATCAATATTGATGAAAGAGCCAAATTTTGGTAAAAGCCCTCATAACTCAGCAGCTGGAAAGATCGAATATTGACTAAATAATAAACAATCGAAATTATTGATAAAAAATTAACAACAAACCATACCCTTAGTATCTTCCAAGACTTCTTATAAAAGTGCCTTAAGTAAAGGAGGTATAATGAAAACAAAATACCAATCAAACCAGGGAGTAAAATTTCGGAAATAAAGAGGAAAAATGGATTATTGGTAAATGAAATAAAATCTAGAGTTAAGTTAGGGAATAAAAAGTATATTAAAAAGTAGAAACTTACTACAGCCAAAATATTTTGAGTAATTAATATGTTTTTTTCCTCATAATAATCCATTCCAACGAATATTTGCAGTAAAAAATATGAAGATATGAAGAAAATGATGAATTGAATAGGCCATAGGGCTCCCTGAAGGTCCGAAAATATCTGAGGAATAAGTATAAAAGATATTGTTGCCAACAAAACGAAACTATTTAATAAATGAATATGCCTACTTAGATTTCTGGTAATAAATCCTGTCTTTTCTTCAGCACGTGTAATAATATAAATAATTGGTAAGAATAATAGATTACTGAGAGGTAATTGATGGACAAAAGAGAATGATAATATTAAACAAATTAATAAGAGTGATAAAATGAAGTTTTGTTTGAAGTATTTATTTTCTTGGATTTCTTTAACTCCTAACCTTTGAAGTTGATTTTGATAATAAGTTGTAATGTAAAGAGTTAATTTAAAATTGAATATCACGAAAATCAATGATAGAAATGTGGCATTTATGATATCATAAATAGTAAATAAAGAAATTCCTAATATCGCATATGCTCCCAATATATCAAATGGTAACTGTATAAGGAGGATGAAATCTAATGCAAGTACTGTTTTTACGAAATTGCGTTTATAGAATACTAAGTCTTGGAGAATGTTTTCGTCTTTGAGGATAGCGTCTTCTATTTTCTTTGAATATGATTTAGTTGAATTTAGAGCAACTAAATAGAAGATTATATTTGTTATTAGAGCAAACAACCAGGATAATCCCGTATTAAATGAAATCGATAAGAAAATAACGTGTATGATGTAATTTATTAAAAGAATTATATTATGAGGTTGCTTCAAAACTTGCTCAGATTTATTAAAATGCTTAAATTCCTTCTCACTCATATTAAAATAATCAATAGGTTGAAAAAAATAATAAAAATATACGATAGGATACAATACCGCAAACCCAATTAATGGAAGTAGTTCAAATTCGTTGATGCGTAAATACTCAGGAGTAAAAAATAAAAATAGAGGGGTAACTACCAACGAAAGTATTGTTATAATAAATGTGATATGGATTCGCGATCGAGGATTATTTATTTTATTAAGAAATATAGATTTTTTTCTGTATTTATCAAATGGTCTGTAAAACAGCAAAAGAGCGAATAAAAAAGTAATAATAGATAATCCAGCTGAAATAATAGTATTTGTTATGAGGAAATTGAAAATAAAGAAAAATACAATCGCAACTAATGTGGGAAAAACAATAATATACAATGAAAACCATAAAATTTTCCACAAAGACTCCGTGGCCTTTACTATCCTTTCTTGTGAATTTTCTGATCCATTTGATTTCATTAGGAGAACCTCTCTTTTTTTTAATCTTGTGTTATAAGATTAAACACATACAAAAATGTTATGCAACATATCATTAGATGATTTTGCTATAAAAAGATTATATCAAAGATTTCGGGTAAAAATTAGAAGATACACCTAATTATAAAATTTTAGTGGTAAGAAACTGATTAATGGGAAAAAATTCCCATAAAATTTATAAAGTAATTCCCCCTTGATCTTTTTAACATAATGTTTATTTCACATCATAATACTACATGTCCACATGCTGGCTATAAGAGAGCCATTATTCCCGTAGTATTATGAAGAGAGAACGAATCCTTTTCTTTTACTCCTTTTTTTAACCTTGTAGGGTTTGTTCTCTTGACATTATTACTTCCCACATAACATAAAATAGGATTAAAGACAAGGATTAATTTTCTGCGTGAAATTCAAAATACAAAATGGAGGTGAGAAAGACGCAAAAAGTGTATGCAGAAAAATTTGATCCAAATGTCATACTAGATTATTATAAAGATTGGAGTTCAGAAGATAGCCCAGTAATGATGGTTTTGGATAACTATTATGAATATCCTGGAGCTATTGAGTCAGAAGATCTGGTTAAAATGGCTTATTTAAGGAAAAAATACCAAAAAACGTCAAAATAATACAATCCTTTTTATTTTCTTATTTTCTAATTTAAAAGATTGTTAATTCTTTCTAGTGCTTCTTTTATCCTATTAATGGGCTGTGTTAGAGCAAATCGCACATATCCTTCTCCATATTGACCAAAACCAACACCAGGAGTTATGATAACGCCAACATTAATGAGTTTTTTTACGAATTCCATGCTATTTAATTCATTTTTCGGAAGACGTGTCCATATATAAAAAGTTGCTTTGGGTTTTTCAGTCTTCCATCCAATTTGATTTAATCCATCCACTAAAACATCTCGTCGTTCTTGGTAAATTCGAACGTTTCTTTTAACAATTTCTGGTTTTTTATTGGATTTATATTCATTTAATCCTTTAATTATTGCTTTTTGAATGAAAATTGGGCATCCTGAATCTATTTGAGATTTAACTTTTCGTATTCCATTAATTATTCTTTCATTTCCAACGGCCCAAGCACAACGAAATCCAGTACAATTGAACATTTTCGAAGCACTATTAATTTCCACATGGTCTCTATTGATTTGTAGTAATGAAGGAGCAATATACTCATCAAAAGTGAATTCTGAGTAAGGATTGTCATAAACAATAAAAAATCCATAATCTTCTGCATAATCTACTGCTTTTTTCAGAAACGATTGTGTTGCAATAGCGCCTGTCGGATTATTAGGGTAATTCAAGTACATCATTTTAGCTTTCCTCAAAATTTTAGTATCGATGATTTCAAAATCGGGTAAAAAATCGTTTTCTTCATTCAATGGCATCAAATAGGGGCTACC
>DAOUVJ010000207.1 GCA_030667705.1 Promethearchaeota archaeon
CTTCATAATAATTTTTGTCTCCTGAAAAAATGGTTAAAGTTTCAATGAAGGGTCGGATTTCAGCACCAAATGGTTTTGCTAAGTAGCGAATTATTTCTTTTCCTTCATCATTGATGAATAAAATGGCAGGAAAGTGGTTGATATCATAATTCTTAGAGACAACTGGATTAGAAACCTCTTTAATTGAAAGTAACTCGTTAGAACTTTCTTCATATATTTTAAGAATAGATCTTACATTGTCATTATCCTCGATATTTCTACCCATAAATAGTGATAATTCCACTGGTTTTGTGAGCTTTACCATCTCGTCACGGATTAATTTATTAAAAACGTAAGCTATAGGCATTTTTTTTCTCTGATGTATTATTTAATGTTAAAAATTTACTCTTTAATACTGGACCCGTATGTTTCCTCCTAATAATTCCCGCATGATCTCATTGGGTCCAACCATTCCAACCAACGCTTTCTGATCGTTTATTATTGTATATGGAACTCCCGATGCATCATAATATTGACCAATATCTGGGTTTGCATTAATGTCAATAATTACTGTTCTTATTTTTCCTCCAGACGCTAATGCAAATTGATTACAGATCGTTGCTACTTGTGGACAATATGGACATGTGTTTGAAATTATGACTTTAATTGTAGCAGGTTCAATTCGATTTAGATTTTGTTTAATTGCTGCCTCATAGTAATTTGGAGCTCCAGCAAAAGTAAATAGAGCTTGAATAAATGGTTGAATCTCAGCACCTTGTGGTGCTGCTAAATATCGAATGAATTCAGTACCATGCTCATCCACAAATAAAATCGTTGGAACACGTTGAATGTCATACCGCTTTGCAAATTCGGGATTTTCATCAATAGATAATTCTTCAATCGTTAACATGCTATTTGAATTTTCTTCATATACTCGTAATAAAGACATGAATTGACCACAATCCATGCAAGCCCTTATTTTGGTTCCATCAGGTCGAGCGCTTTGAGATGTAAAAACGGTTAACTTCACGGGTCTTTTTAATTTAGCCATTTCTTGCTTTATAATTTCTTTATATTTATCATCTTGAGACACTTTAATCCACCACTTTAATAATTTCTTTAGGCATACATTCCACCAAAATCCCTTTGTCCTTTTGTTAATTTATCCAATAAATCTTGAGGTGAAAACATTCCATAGATGTGTTCTTTTTCATTAACAACAGTATGAGGTACGCCTTGAATTTGATATTTTTTTGCTATGTCTGGATTCAAATTTACATCAATTACTTCAGCAGTTATCTTCCCTTTAGAGACTATTGCAAACAAAGTCACTACAGGTACGGTTGCAGGACAATATGGACACGTTGGAGTGATAAAGATCTTCATGTTTGATTTAGCAATTTTTTTGAGATGAGATTGAATTTGGTCAGTATAATAGGGTCTCACTCCAGAAAAATATTGAATACTGTTAAGGAACGGTACGAATTCTGATCCTGAAGGGTTAGCCGAGTATCTGATAATCTCCTTACCATTTTCATCAACAAAAAGTATCGCAGGAATCCGATTCACATTATAATGTTCTGTTTCTTCTTTATTCTCCTCAGTTGATAACTCTTCATGATCTAATTTCCCATCAGAAAGTTCTGAAAGGGTCTTTAATAGATCGTGTGTCCCCTCGCAAGCCATGCACATTCGTTTTTTTGTACCATCTTTTTGTGTTTTAAAATCCGTGAATAACTTTAGCACGACTTTATCTTTTAATTTACTCAATTCATTTTTTATATTTTTTAATTCATTTTCTGAGAATAGCATTTCATCACCCATTTCTGAACAATCTATTATTCATATTTGAAATAACCCTTAAAATAGTTCTTTCTTTAAATTATAAAATTGAATAGAGGGTGATTGAGGTTGGGATAAATGAAAGATTAAATGAGTTTTTATTATCATAATTCTCGCTTTAAATATCTTATTTAAATCACATGTTTTATATCGTTTGATTGGTATCTATTAATCAGATTAATTATTTCAGAACCAACAAAAGTGTTTTAATCAAGGATGATACCGACATATTCACCAGCAATAGTTTACATCGATTTAAATGGATCGAATGAACCAAAAATCAATTTTTGCTATCCTTCTGAACTTCCAGAAGACGTGAGAACATTAATTGGAATGAAATGTAGTTCTATAATTTCTGACGATATGAGTTTTATACCTGAAGTACTTTTAGTATTTCCTCTCCCGTCATTAAAATCAAAAATGTTGATTAAATATTTTGAAAGCTATAAAGCGTCAGAACAAGAAATTCCAAGCCGATCAGCATTAATATTTGTTTTTTCTGAAGAAAATGACGTGATTTTTTATAGATACATGAGTTATATTGATTCATATTTCGCAGATACAATAAAAAAAATTAAAGAACTTGAAATGAATAAAAATGACAAACAAACAGTTTTCACTGAAATTATTAAGTTAAAAGATATACTAATCGAATCCACTGAATATTTATGCTCGAAAAGTCAATTTTTATTGAAACCGCAAGATTCTCAAGACTCTCCAGCAGAATTAGATTTTAAAGTGGACATTCAATCCAAATTTAAAGTAGTGATTTTAGGAGACCCTAGTGTTGGAAAAACAAGTAGTATCTTAAAATTTACTGATAACGTTTTTTTACGGGCTTACATACCAACAATGGGCCTCAATATAACCCAAAAAAGGTTTAAAATAAATAATATTTCCATAGAACTCGTATTATGGGATATCGGAGGACAGTCTCGTTTTGAAACAATCAGAAAACAATTTTATGAGGGAGCCAGTGCTTATATTTTATTATTTGATCTTACCGATGCACGTTCTTTTGCAAAAATACCAAAATGGCATGAAGACATTGTAACTTATTTAGGGAAAAAGGCCCTTATTAAAGGGTATCTCATAGGAAATAAGATAGATTTAAATAAAGACAGGATTGTTAGCGTAATAGACGGAATTAGACTTGCTAAAGCATTGGACGTTGATTATTTTGAATCCTCTGCATTAACTGGACACAATATAGAATTTTATTTTAGGAAAATATCAAATGACCTATTGCAATAATAAATCGCATGGATCTTTGAGTTTGAGCTTAAATTTTTTCTTTCTGCCATAAAATTTTAAAATCCAAAAAGCATCAGGGCAATAAGTTGTTATATTTTATAATAATCATCCCTATTAAACTTAAAATTTTCCTTATTTCGTATTAATTTCCTTATTTTCTCATCAGATAGAAAATTCTTAGAATCGACTTCATCTGTAGGGTAATTTTTTCTCCCTTTAATCCTTTCTTTCACTACTTCCACCAAATAATTGAATTATTATAAATTTTTAATGAATTTAGGGCAAGTTAAATTAAAAATGGTATTATTTAGAAAAAAACCGACCTAAATCTTATTTTTTTTCTTTAAGTTTAACATCAGTTCGTTGGATTCCAACTTCCTTATTACTTGGAAGTGCTGTACCACAATTATCGCGGTTTGATTCATTTTCTTTAAGTGCTTTATGTAATTCGGCCTCTAATTCATCATCAGACAATTCTTTATCATTCATATGAATAAATCAGTAATGAAAATATTTAAGGCTTCTATTTATGAATTATTGATTAAAGAAAGTTAGAAAAAAGGAGTAGATAATTTATTTATTAAGAAAATCTGTAACGGCTTGTTCTTTCTCCTTAGGTCTGCGTTCTGGTACTAAAATAAAAGCCTCATCTATAGTTTCATAGAAATCAGAACGCATGTATAGGTTACAATAACAAGTACCGTGCTCTTTAACATCTAAAGGGGCATAATCACAAGGACATATCAAATCTCTATCCAATTCTCTATTTCCAGAAGCTAATCTGCAGGGACAGGATTGATATCCCAGCTTATTTTTATTCACAGTTAAACCATCAAGTAATTCGCTTAACGTTTCATCTTCCTTATTCAAAATCCATTGATTTTTTTGGGCCACTTTATTACAATATTCCAACATTCCTTCTTTCGTGTCCATATCCATGACAAATTACCTCTTATTTCATTAGCTCCTCATATTTATTTGGATCATATCCAACAACAAATTTATCATCACAAACTAAGAATGGATAGGCAATCCTATCTGGTTTATATTTCTCTTTGATGTATTCAAGAATTTCTGACTTCTGTTTTGATGAAAGGCTATCCAGATCAATGTATTTATATTTAATATCTCGATCCTTTAGAAATTTCTTACATTTTTTACACCACATGCACGTGCTAAGGGTGTAAATACTCACTTCATGAGAATCATTCTTACCTTCAACTTCATTAAAAAGTTCCCGCATAAATTCTGGAAGCATAATTATCACTTATTTTGATTTTTAGATATTTAATTGAAAGATTGAATTAGATGATATTAAATTAAGGTTTATAAATTAAAATTAATTTTGAATTTTTAACTTTTTAATATTCTCACGCCAATTAACATCGATGCACTCGAATGCCTTTTCGGTACGCTCTCTTATGTCCGCATCACAAGAATCTATTAAAATCCCTAATTGTTGCAAAGCACGTTTATCTCCTATTTTCATTAAGCTATCAATAATTAAGAATAATCTGGCTTTATCTTGATTCTCTTCTGGTTTTTCGAGCTCTTCAGATAAGAATTTAAGTATTGACAATGTAGATTTTGCATTTCTAATTTCACCCATTGCCTCAATTATGCGATTTATTACTACCGCATCATTTTCTTTATTTATAGCTTTGATTAAAAGATTAACTGCACGCCCCTCTTTTAGGTGTCCTAATTTTCTTGCAGCCGCAACTCTTTCCATAGTTTCGCCGTGAAATAATTTCCGAATAGCTTCGTTGAATTCATCTTTTTTAGTATCTAGATCCATATAAGAATGAGAAATTTAAAACTTTAAAATCTATTTTTTATATTTTATTTTTTTTTAGAGTTAGTTGAGTTAGA
>DAOUVJ010000212.1 GCA_030667705.1 Promethearchaeota archaeon
GTTGCTGTTGCAAACCAATTATTGACATTACTAAATGTACTCGAGCGTGTTATATCAAACACTAAGAACATCGCATCTGCACCATTAAAGTAAGGACGATGTAGCATATAGAATTGCGGTTGTCCAGCAATATCCCAGAACATTAAGTTTATTGTAGCGTTCTCTGACACTAGAGTTATAGGTTCTTTAAGGATATTTACACCTACTGTTGGCAAATATTTCTCTTCAAATTGATTAGTGGAAAACTTAGTGAGAAGGCTAGTTTTACCAACAGCAGGGTCTCCAATAACAATTACCTTATATATTGCTTCAGTCCGACCTTGAAACACGAGATCACTTGATTCCTTCTTCATTTTAATCATTTATTATTTTGAAACCGATTATTTATATTATAGATTAACATTTTTTAAATCAATTGTTTTATTTGATTGTATAAGAACACTAAATGTTTGCTAAACCATTAATAGAATAATCAGTATTTTTAAATTTTTACGGGAGAGTCATTATTCTTTTCCAGCTTTCTGTTAACATTTTTTCAAATCATGTGAAAAACTTTTATTCAATTAATTGTTTTCTCATAATGAGCATGAATATAAGACAGCGGCATTTCATAAAATCCTCGGAGATTAAAACACTAAAGAATGAGATTTTAAAACATTATGATCAGAAATTTGTAGATAGTTTATTTCCAAACAAATCTCGCATTGAAGTAATTATAACTGAGCACGGTGATACATTGTATGCGATTAATAATGAATTAAAAATATGGAAATCTAAGGAGCATGGTTTTATCCCGGTTCTTACTCAACTATTAAATAAAAAGATAAGTTTAAGAAAAGTGGTTGTTGATATGGGGGCAATCAAATACATAACATTGAGTGGGGCGGATATAATGAGGCCGGGAATAACAAAAATTGACCCATTGATTAGAAAAGGCGAAATAATTGAGATTGTCGATGAGACTCATGACAGGTCTCTTGTTGTTGGTAAAGCATTATATGATGGAAAAGAGATGGAAGCATTAAAATCTGGAAAAGTAATCAAAAATCTCCATACAATAAATAAAAGCGATTATATCTGGAAATTTGCTAAAGAATTTAAATAATCAGCTATGTAATTGAATTTAACAAATTTCGTCAAATAAAATTTGATTGAATAAATTTTTATCATTTTCAGGAATATTCCTTGGTTCACCATTATCTAGTTCCCATGATTCAAATTCAAACTCATTAAACAGCGTCATTATCATTCTGAGAGCATTTTCACAAAAATCGCTTTCATAACTCTCCGTCATATTCATTAGCCTTAGGATTGAATTTAGCTTCCACATGATTTTTTTCTCTGGATCAGCAGAATTAATCATGTATTCATCAAAAAGAGAAATATAAAATTGATTTTCTGTCATCATCACGCTTGTCCATTACTTTTTTTTCTTACTTTTATCAATCTTGTAATATTAAAAAGAAATCTTATTTCATCAAATGGTTGTTGCTATATTACATATTTCCACTCGAAATTTCTTTTAGTTGACCCCAAGAAAGTTTTATTAGGTAATTAGTGCTTGAAATTTTACCTTGTTATTTAAATATCAAAAGATTGTTTTGTTGATTATACAGTATCTAAGTATGAAAGATATATTTGAGTTTATGAATTAGAATTACGATAATATGTACGTATATTCCCGATAACACACGGTTCTATAAAACATTCATGTCTTATAATACTTGGATACTATTTCATGGGTCATCTATATATATATCACGATGACTTGTGAAAAATTAAAAAAAATAATGGTGTGTGTGAAAATATGAGCATGTATAGAAGTTACCTTCTTAAAAATCAATTCTGGGCCAAGAAAGGGAATGAAAAAAGTGAAAATGAAAAAGAGAAAATTTTTATAAAGCATGATTCGGAGATAGGAGGAATTTATGCTATAATTAACGCTGAACACAAAGGAGTAAAAATCGTTGTGAATGGTGAAGATCATTGGTTTAATAACTTCGATAAGTTAGACAACTTTCTAAGCAGTCTAAGACAAAATGAAAATGCTTTCATGAAGATTTTAAGAAGGAAAAATATGTCAGGGCAATTAAGACGTTTAGAAATTTAATCCAATTTTTAAAATTTAAATTTCTACATGAGAGTGTTTTAGATCTATTGTGTGTTTGTAGAGTGTTTTAGATCTTTTATATTCAGGAATTTGGGAGTTATTGTTTTAACACTTGTTCCTTTGCAACCTTTTAAAGCTTTTTTCAAGAAGATCAATTGATCACGATCAAATTTATGAATGTAATTTGAAAAAATAATAAAAATTTATTAGTCAAAACATCAATAATAATTTATTTAATTATGAAAACAAGGTTAAAACTATGCAAGTTCAAGATAATATGGGTTCAATTATTTTCATGATCACATATATTGTTATCATATGGATTATTCTGATAAAATTATTCGTTAAAAACCTTAGAGTGAATCCTTTTAAGGAACGAACTGGATTTTGGAAATGGACATTTTTAGCATATTTTCTTTTGGGATTCGGAGATCTCTTCCATCTAGGCTTTCGAATATATATTTATTTCGCCGGATTTGGTCCAGATGAACCATTTACTAATATTACAATTGGATCAGGATATATAATTTCAGGGCTTACTATGACATATTTCTATGTTGCTATTTTTCATTCCTGGTCTCTTATTTATGGTGAAAAATATTCTAGACCACATAAAATCAAATTGTACAAAATAATTCTATACTTAGCATTTATTCTAAGAATATTTTTGATGTTTTTGCCATATAACCATTGGTTTGAAGGAAACGCAACAGTAGATTTTGGATTTGATTTTCGAATTATAACAGCGCTTCCAATTTACATTATTGGAATAATATCTATGTTTCTGCTACTTAAAGACTCAAAAGCAGAAATGAGAAATCCAACAGGGATTGATATTAATCTAAATAAAAGTAATTATAAAGCAACTATATGGTTTTTGGTCTCTTACGTAACTTATAGTTTTACCATATTATTTGTGGCAAATTATCCATTAACCGGAATGTTTATGATACCCAAGACCATCGCATACATAGTAGCCTTTTTTTATCATTACAAAAACATGTTAAATACTTAGAATAAATAGACTGCTTGAGTGATAATAATAGTTTAAGCTAGGATTTATAAATCGGTTGAAGTCCAGATTGAAAGTGTCGTAATCTTAATTTCGCTCCTCGAGAAACTCTTACTCGGGGAATATCATTTCTATTTTTGTAGAGTTCTGTTATCGCAGCTACCGCATAATCGATATGGGAAGAATCATAAGCATTTCGGGGAACAGCAAAGCGCACTAAATGTAAAATTCCTTTTCTCTCTTCTTCGGTTTTATTATCCCATTCAAAAGCAAAAGGTCCTAGTTCTACACCCCTTATACCATAATGTCTTATCAATTCAATAGTAAAGCCAACACCCCCAAAATCTTCAATCTTCATATCTGTATTTTCAAAAAATTTATCCATGTCTATGTATACAGCGTGGCCTCCTGCGGGTAAGATTACGGGTACACCATTAATAGCTAATTTTTGAGCAAAATCTCTAACTTGACGAATTCTTTCATTCAAATAGGATTCTTTAACTATTTCGTTCAATCCCACAGCTAAAGCAATAATATCTCTGCCGGACATTCCTCCGTAGCTATCATTACCAAAAGTTAAAATTTGTTTTTCTTTTAATCGAATTCCAATATTTCCATTGAGCGAGAATTTTCGATAAAATATTCCCCTATCTTTAAAGAATAATCCACCACCCATATTTGCCAACCCATCTTTCTTGAAACTAATGGTAAATCCATCTGCATGAGAAAACATTTCTTTTACAATTTCGGGGATTGATTTATTTTTATATCCTTCTTCAAAATTTTTGATAAAGATAGTATTTTCTGCAAATCGACATGCATCAAAGAAAAGAGGGATATCATGTGTTTTAGCTATTTTTTGCACTGCTTTTATATTCTCCATGGATACGGGTTGTCCTGCAGCTGTATTATTAGTAATCGTGAGATAAATTAAAGGGATACAATCTGCTCCTTTTTCCTGGATAAATTGTTCTAATTCCTTAATTTCCATATTTCCCTTGAATGGGTTATTTTTATCCATCTCGAGATGATCAAAATCTTCAAATAAATTAACAGAGAATAAGTTTACTGGATGCATGCCGTTCGCAGCAATATTTGCTTCTGTTGTGTCAAAATGACCATTATTAGGGATGTACCAAGTTTTGTTAATATTAAATTCCAGTTTAAGTTGAGCTATAGTTGAGAATAATAAATATTCCGCACATCTACCTTGAGGGACAATGAAAGCATTAGGACGTTCTAATTGATGGATCCCACCATTTACAAATCCTCCTTTAAATGATGTAAGATATAACTCATCCATTAATTTTTGTACGTTCGTTTCACCTGAAAGAATTAGCTGGATTGTTTTCTTAGGGTGGTCACCCCGCTCAAATATGTCTCTAATGGCATCCAACAACACATAATATCCTTTATTTCGTCCATATGACTCATCTCCGTGAAAGAGGGCTGACCATTGCAGATCAGTCATGGTAGTTGTTCCGCTATCCGAAAGAAAATCTAATACAAGCATATCTGCGGGAAATGAAAACATGCTATACTCAGTTTCTTTTAA
>DAOUVJ010000009.1 GCA_030667705.1 Promethearchaeota archaeon
AGATGCGTTTCTTTTTGATTCACCTCAAAATACTTTTCGAGTTAATGGAATAGCGAACTTCATTTCAGATTCGATTAATGATGGAGGTTGGGGATTTAAAGGAAATCCATTATTAAACGACTCAGATATTATTACTACTTATAATGCGATTTATTTAGCAAATAGATTCTCGAAAAACTTTCTAATCAACGATACTAACATCGGAAAGTTCATTAATTCAACTTTTCTTCCCACAGGGGGGGGAATAGGCTATTTCCTAACAAATAATTCATTCTCCATAACTTTAGAATCAAATTATTATGGAATTAGAGCGTTTCAAGATTTAGGCATGAACTATAGTATTTCAGAAACTTTACCAATTTGGACGTTCATATTTTCATCATTTAACAGTACTGATGGAGGATATAGAGACCCTCTTAGCTTGAGATCTGATGTCCAATCTACATATTTTGCGTTAGCAGCATTAGAAACTCTTGGGTACTCATTTCATAATGAGACTAAAACATTGGAATTTCTAATCCAAAGCCAGAATGTTGATGGTGGATTTAGTTCAGCTCCCAATAGTGAATCTGATTTTAAATCAGGATGGGCAGCTATAAAAGCAATCGATCTATTAAAATCTGAGATGGTTCTTTCTATTGCTCAAAAAGATTCAATAAACCAAACTACAATTGACTATTATAATTGGTTGCATTACTTTCAAGCCTTCAATACACTTTTTGGGTCAATTACATTACAATCAAATTATGATGGTGTGTTAGCACTAAAGAATTATGCTCCTGAAACGTTTATTAATTCCTTATTTGAAGATTATCAAATTATTTCCATATTGAACTATGTAAATGCTTGTTTTAACCTTTTTGATTATGGGTTTGGTCCACGACCTAACCAAAATTCAACCTTATTTTCTACTTATTGTGCTTTAAATATAATAGAAATGTTTTTGCCTTTCAATTATGAGGATCTTGGGGAAACAATTAGAATCTTATCTCTTACAACATCCAATTATTTAATTGAACTTCAAAATAATGACGGAGGATTTCGAGCAGGAGGTGATATTGATTATATTTTATCATTATATATTCCATATAATGATGTATTTCTCAATTTAATTGATACAAATATTTCAGTTGTACAATCCACATATTGGGCATTAGATTCGTTAGTATTCTTAGATTCACTTGATAAAATTGATAATGTGAATCTTACTCATTGGGTTAGGTCTTGTCAGAATGCTGATGGTGGTTTCTCCATATACATCGGATTTCACAGCGATACCATATCTACGTATTATGGATTAGAGATATTTAATGAGCTTTTATATCAAGAACCAATGTCAATAATAAGCGTGATAGAATTTCTGAAAAGCGCTCAAAACACTGATGGGAGCTTTTCTTTACTTCCAGCATTAGGAACATATTTAGACTTACCTTCGAACTTTTTAGTGACTTATCTTGCTTCAAAAGCATTATATGACTATAACTACCAGCCTGAGGAGATCGAAAAAACTCTGATTTGGTACGCAGGATGTATTAGTCAAACAACTGGAGGAGTAGGAGATTCTCCCGGATTTGGAGGAGATCTTAGGAATGTTCCATATGGTATATTAATAATTGATGAGTTAAAAATAGATCAAAGTTTTAACTCGAAGCCGTGGAACCAGATGCTGTTTTATATTTTACTAACAGAAGCGGGTTTAATCATTTTATATATACTTCTTAAAGTTTATCAAAAACTCTCCATTCCTCAAAAGATTAAGCTGAGGCTAGGAATTGGAGAAAAATTTACTCCAAATTACTTGAAACAATTTTCTGCTATTGACTGTGAGAATTTGAGTGTATTTGTGGGGAAAAAATTAATAGTAGATTCAGTATCATTGAACTTGCAACACGGAAAAATTTTAGGGATTCTTGGTGAAAGTGGTGCTGGTAAGTCAACATTCATTAAAGGATTACTTGGAATGCGTAAACTCACCGGTTTTTGTCGAATTTACGGATTGGATATTAATAAACGGAATGCTCGGAGAATAAGGCCGATTTATGGATATGTTCCTCAAGATTTAGCTAAATTGTATCTTGATTTTACAGTACTTGAAAATATTTTTTATTTTGGAAATCAATATGGATTGACGGAAAAAGAAATCTATAGTAGGTCGAAAAGAATCTTAAGAAATTTGGAAATCGAAGATAAAACAAATGAATATGTCCGAAATTTATCCGGGGGTCAAAAACGAAGAGTAAGCATTGCAATTGGATTAATTCATAATCCCATTTTTCTCATTTTAGATGAGCCTACTTCAGGACTTGACCCAATAATTCGAGAGAGTTTATGGTTAACTTTAACCAGGATAAATGAACAATTTGGAACAACATTAATAGTCATAACTCATTATCCCGAGGAATCAAGATTTTGTAATTATGTAGCAATTTTTGGTAGAAATCGTGGGATGATAGATTATGGAAAACCAAAAAATTTATTATCCCAATTACCTGGGAAAGGGCGATCAATTGAAATTACCTTCAAAGAAGTAATACATGAAGCAATAGAAAAGTTAGAAGCCATCGATGGCATCGATAAAGTCCTTGAAAATAAAGCAGGTACTGATTTTTCACTTTTCACAGAATTAAATATAAAGAAGCTTACCGAAGGAGTAGAAAAAATCTTTGGAGGTTTTATCATACAGCAGATTAAGCAAACGGATGCCAGGATGGAGCAATTTTTCAGATATAAAGCAATGGAGGTACCAACTATTGAAGAATTCTAAAAATACCGAGCTTGAACGTATAAGAGAAAAGATCGTTGATGCTATCCGTTCTTCTCGTCGCTTTTGGATAACTTTTCGAGAAGGTACTTTTGGTATTGCTTCAATAGTCAATCTAATATATAAAAAATCGTTTGTGGAAGTATTATTTTTTACTAACTCAGATGTTATGGAAAAAGGAGTTCCCTTACTAAAAATTTACACTCCTCTTGAAGATGAGATCGATTTTGACGAAATTCTCATAGAACCAGATTTTGATGAAGATGGTCTCATTAGCCCCAAAAAAATTATAAGTCGCATGAGAAGACTCATTCTTAGAGAGTTTCAAAACCATCTTGGGATATTAGATCAAGAAATAAGGTTAATTGATGATCATTATGAGAATTACGCAATTGATAATATCCCATATCATAGAGAAATTAGGATTTCATATTCCAATTTTATTATTTCAGTAGATATTAATTTTGAAAGATATCCTCTCCCCCCAATCATATCTTTTTCAACTACATTAGCAAAAATTATATCTGAAAGGGATTTTCATGAACAAGATATATTTTCAATTTGGGAGGTGAATAAATCTCCTCACATAATAGAATTAGTAGATTTATTAAGCGAACTCGTTGCTGATAAGTTGAAAATAAATCGTTTACCCCAAAATTCTCAATTTTTGCGTCTTAATAACGTATCAATAGGGGATACCATTAGGAGCATCTCACTTAAAATTCATAGAGGAAAATCAATTGGAACCATTTATGGGGGTTCTGAAGGAGGTGAGGAAACATACCAATTTGATCTATTAAACCTATTTGAATCAATTATGGGTTCTAATAAAGATTTTTCGGGAGTTATCCAACTTTTTGGAACTTCAGTTCAACTCATACCAAAAGAGAATTTGAAACATTACTTTATCATTCCCGAAGCATATGATGCAAAAATACAAAATATAAAACTCAGAAAAGCCATTAAATACCAGATCAATTTAAAAGAAGCATTTAAATCACAAAAAAGTGAATTAAATCATATTCTAAAAAATGCGGGATTTACTCCAAGCTTGGATAATGTCATGGGAGATTTCTTAGTAGCAGGAACTTATCACTTGAATAGAGGAAAAAAATTCATAAATAAAGCTTTAGAAGTAACTGGATTATTAAATAAGAAAAATAAAAGATTTAATGAATTAACTCCCTTAGAATTCTTCCAATTCTCTATTGCTCGAACTTTATTACAATCTCCAAAAATAATCATGTTTTCAATTCCTCCAGATCTCCTCGGAAAGCTTGATTTTGATAAATTTAATAATTATATTAATAGCATTAAGAAAAAATTTCATCTTGTTCTAATAATTCATGGTCCTGAGGAGGTTATTTCAGAATGTGATGAAATTCTCACAATTAACAAAACTGAATCAAAAATTGGAACATATAATCAATATATTAATGAATTACCTAGTTCTGGAGAGGTCATTACAGTAGAATTAGATAATCCAAGTGAGGATTTAATGGAATCCTTTTTGAATTTGAAAAGAATATCATTAATTTTAGAAGAACGTCAAAATGAGAAATATAAACTGTTTATAAAAGAGAATCCAAATGAAGTTCTTGTCGACTTGACAGAACTTTTTGGTTCAAAGTTATTTAGCTTTAGAAGAACAAGAGCCACATTATTGGATTATATAAATTTTAAGTGTAATATAGATGAATTAAAGGTGGAAAAAAATGTTTAAAAGTTTGTATATCATGGATGAAAATGGACATTTATTGTATTCAAAGAATTTCATGAAGCAGCAATATGATGAAAATATTTTAATCGGTTTCTTCACGTCTATAGCTAATTTTAGCAGAGAAGCTTTAGGGGGCGTGGTAAAGAATTTAAATTTAGGACAAAATAATAAGCTCATATTATTACCAAATGCGGAAGAAAGATTATTAGGTGCAGCTATAGTAAGTGATAATGATAATGAAGAGCTAATTTCTCGAATTTTAAAAAATGTCTTGCAGGATTTTATAGATACTTATTCTCCCGATTATGAGATTGAAAAAATTCTCGAGGAAGAAATGCAACATATTGTTAATTCCAATTTAAGCGATAATATCCTTCATTCTCCCTTAAAACGATTGATATTATCTTGGATAATTGTTGGTCCTTTAACATATCCCTTGATTTTATTGAGCATTTACGCAACTAATTTTATATATCTCATTTTAGATTTGAATCGATTTCTCTCCCTAGAATTCCTCTTTACTCGATTCCTCCCAGCTTTAATCTTGTTATCAATATTTAATATAATTATTCTGTTCTTAATACCGAATTTCGTCCTGGGTTATCTTTCTCCAAATAGGAAAATAGCTTTTCTTAATTCAATAATATATGTAGGAGTATCTATTACCTTATACTTTTATTCTTCTGAGCCAAATTTCGCGTATATCGTTATTAGTAATTTGCCTTTAGCGTTAATATTTTCATTATTTTTCCTATTTGTAGGTACACGGTACTCTTCAAGGAAATTTCTGAAGAAGTAATTTATTTATTTATTTATTTTTATTAAAAAAAAAATTACTTCCACTATTTAAATATTTGAGAAAGCGAATAATTAAATATTGAAAATATAATAACATTTTCAAAAGATATGGATCAATTTTAATAAAAGATAATATTCATCGAAGAAATTTTGCATAATTGGAATTGATGAGGATCTTAGATGAAAGGAAAGATTATATCTTTCAAAATTGCCACCATTATTACAAAGATGTTAGGGTTTGGGTTTTGAATTAACATTGGTAAAAAAAGGTTTCAAGTTGATTTCATAATATCAACTTAAGAGGTATATAATATGATTTCTGTTTTAATTGTAGAAGATGATTTGTCCTTACAGCGACTTTATGAAATGATGTTAAAAACATTTGGATTTAATGTTTTAGCGAAAGCTAGTAATGGAAAGGACGCGATTGATGTTTTCATATCTTTGGATATTAAACCAGATGTAATCCTAATGGATCATAGAATGCCCGTAAAAAATGGAATTGATACAACAATAGAAATTCTTAAATGCAATTCGCATTCAAAAATCATCTTCGTTAGCGCTGATAAATCAATTAAGAAAGAAGCTTTATCTATAGGTGCGTCTCGTTTCATCGAAAAACCATTTAGTGTAACAAAATTACACGAGGAAATTAATAAAGTAGTACAAAACCCTTAAACAAACATAATAATACAAATCTCAAGGTCAATTTTATCACTCAAGCTCATTTCTTAACAAAACTCTTATTTAAATGTCATCTACAATAAAATTATAAATGACAATAATACTATTACTATTTTTGGACAAAGTAAATTTAAAATTTAGTCATTAATTTATCAATTCAATACATCACTTATGTAAAAAAATCAAAAAATATTAAGATAATTTAAGAGGTTACTAGAAATGAGCTATAAATTACCTACAGAAAAAGACCTCGGAGCAATGATCGGTATTGTCGGAAAAGAATATGCTTCCAACAATAAAGCGATCACGGCTTCATACCTGACAAAAGCTGTCATGGGTTTAGAGGCTCAAATTCCAGACATCATCGTGCGACCAAAATACGTCGAGGAAATCCGAAAAATTCTGGTATACTGCTCTCAAGAAAAAATAGCTGTCAGCCCTTTATCTGGTGGATTATCTGGGGGATTTGCTTGCCCCACAATTAAACCTGGAGGGGTATTGATTGATCTCGCTCGAATGGACCGCATCATCGAGATCGATGAGAAGAATCGCTATGTTATAGTAGAACCAGGAGTCACAAATGGTCAACTCTGGGCATACATGGAGAAATACCATCCTAATTGGGCACCTCCGATTGCTGATGGTGCACCACCTGCAGCAACTGTAATGGGTGATGCAATCGATCGTGGATTTTCACTATATACGTCCAGTGTTGGGCCCCAAGGTGATAATTTTATGGCAGGTGAAATCGTATTCCCTAATGGTGACGTTCTGCGGACAGGTTCCTGGGCACTTCCAACCGCTAAACCTTTCTATAAGTATGGAATAGGACCAGATATGTGGAGTTTTCTCATGGGTTCTCAGGGAACAATGGGAGTCATGACTAAAGTCGCAGTTAAGATTTTTCCACATCCTAAATTCAAAACGGTAATCGCTTGGGGCATGAGTAATCCCCAAGACATGCAAGATTTAACCCTTGAAGTCGGAATGCAAGAATTCGGAGTTGCGCATAATACAGTAATGGTTCAAGGCGGTAATTACCCACTCGTAATGACGAGATGGCCCAAGGACAAGATTCCACATGATTATGCTTTTTACAAGGAAATGGGAATTCCAGAATGGTGGATGAACTGGGAATGCTGGGCTCAGAGTCAAGAAGAACTCGATTTTGCAGTTAAAAAAATTAATAGCATGGCAGAGGATTTCAAAGCCAATCGAGCGAAAGATGGCGATGCCATGAAACCATGGGTACTCCATCCCAAGCAAATTGCTAGCAGACTTAAAAAACCAAACAAGATAGCTGTTCCATATTCATTATGGGAAGCAGGATTCCTCTTTATTACGTGGTACACGCCATGGAATGAATGTGCGCATTTTGCTGAAATGTATAACGCAGCAATGGAGAAATATGGTTTCCCACCAGTAATGTGGATTGCTAGCATCGAACGATGCCGCCAAGCAATATGCATGCCGATTGTGTGCTTCGATTCCCAGAAACAGGAGGATTTCGAGCGAGTTCAAGCATTGAATCTCGAAACTACGGAATATGGTTTGAAACAAGGTTGGTTAAATTATCGACCAGACCCATACATCCACGTTCAAGCCTATTACCAAGCGGGAATGTACTGGAAATACTTACGCGCGTTTAAAAAGCTTGTAGACCCGAATGGTATAATGCATCCAGGAAGATTAACTCTCTAAACTAAGGAGGTAAAAAAAAATGGCAAAAACAGGAATGGAAAGGTTAGAAGAATTAAAACCAGAAATTTTTAAGTGTATTCATTGTAAAGCATGTCGGTTCGCTTATTCAGGAGAACCTAGTAGAAAAGGTATCGGCGAACATAAGGGGAAGACGGGAAAAACAATATTATACGAAGGAATGGTAGATGCATGCCCTGCAGGAATAGAATATGGCTGGGAAGCTTTCTGGAATGCGGGAAAAATATGGATCGCACGCTCAATCCTTACGGGGGACTTAGAGTTTACAGAAGAAGTTAGAGATGTTCTCATGCCCTGCATTACTTGCGGACAATGTTCTGCTCAATGTGAAAATAAGATTCCTACTGTTGACATCATTGAAGCACTGCGAGCGGCATTGGTTGAGTCCGGAGTTCCCATGATAGAAAAACATCAATTAGTAGATAGGTTGGTAAAGGAACTTAACAATCCCTACGGAGGCAAGGCAGATGAACGATTTAAATGGGCTAAAGATGCGGGTTTAGGAAAATACGTGGGAAATAAAGATGCAAAGATCGGATATTACGTTGGATGTACTGCTAGTTATCGACAAGTTGAAGTAGCAATAGCAACAGCTAAACTTTTCGATCAATTAGGGATGAATTTTACGCTAATTGAAGAAGAAGTTTGTTGTGGAAGCCCATTTTTCAGAGTAGGCGCTGTTGATACTGCACAAGAGTTGATGAACAAGAACCTTGAAGGTTTCAAGCATTTAGATATGGTGTATTTCTCATGTGCGGGATGTTATAGAACTTTTACAATAGATTATCCAAAATGGATGGCTGAAGGAGAAAATCTCCCCTTTAAAACGCAACATGCTTTTGAATTAATCTCAAGCTTGATAGCAATTCCAAAGAAGAAAAAAGAAATACCTGCAGAAATCGATGCTCTAAAGAAAAAGCTAAAAGATAAACCTGATAAAAGAGTAGAAGCTCAGTTAAAACGCTTAGAAGCAGAATTAGATAAACTAAAAGATTTTCATGGCGAGATCAAATTTAAACCTAATAAAGAATTAAAGGGTAAAGTGGTCACGTATCATGATCCCTGTCATACCGGCCGTCACTTCGCTACTGATATGGAGCAAGAAATGATCAAGAAATCAGAGAATTTAATGTTTGACATGCGCAAGATCAATCAGAAAATTGAAGATTGGTTTGATATTCCACGTGTAATTCTTAGAAAACTCGAAGAGGATGTCGGTATTAAGTTTACAGAGATGTACAGGATCAAAATAAATAGCATGTGCTGCGGAGCAGGAGGCGGCGTGAGAGCTGGTTATCCTGAATTTTCATTGCGCACAGCTAGTCTTCGGTGCGATGAGGCTAATGCAGTAAAGGCAGATATTTTGACTACGGAATGCCCATTTTGTTGGAGAAACTTAAGCGATGCAAATGAGCAATATGGTCATGGAATGACAGTCATGGGCGTTCTCGAAATGATCTCAAATTACGATATATTGGATATTGTCGAGAATCCAGAATTTTAATTCATTCAAATTTTTTTATCTTTATTTTTTTTATCTTGAGTTATGCCCTTTTTGCTGGCGAAATCAATATTATGGTTTATTAACATAATTGTAAAGATTTAAATAATCACTGAGCATTATTTCATAATTACAACTAATGTTGTTATAATCCAATTAATTGTGATAAAAAATGGCAGAATTAAGTAAATTCATGAAGATCGTGTTATTTATTAATATTATCGCGGCTTTTATTTATGGCATACTCTACCTATTCGTTCCAGATCTTTTCGCTGGTTTAATAGATTCTCCCGCATATGATCCTCATTTTTGGCGGCTTTGGGGTGGCACTTGCCTTTCCTTAGGCATCATTGGAATCCTAGGGTTCGTACGAAATGACTGGCCTCAATTCAAGGTAATAATGGAGTTCGCGATACTTTGGCTTTTGATTGCAAATATTCTAAATCTTGCGTCTTTTGTCTATTTAACTCGTTCACCAACCAATATGGTTTCTGAGGTAATAGATATCATAGTGATCTTCTTTATTATAGGTCTGGATATTTACGCCGTTTTACAAGAAAATAAAAGATGAACTAAACACTTCTAATTTTTCTTTTTTTTTAAATTTAATTTACTGAACTCTTGCAGGGTATTAGTGCTATTTCGGTTGGAACATCCAAAATTACCTAAATGTTCAAGATTAGGGAAACGCCTTTTGATATTTTTGCAAGTGTCTTTCCAGGCCGTGGAACTGGCGGATGTAGCGAAACATATGAGTTTCTTACCCGATAATTCATGTTTTTTCACGATATTCAAAAAGGAGCTAAATGAAAGTGCTGGTGCCCAAGCGTGAGTACAAGATCCGAAACACAGTAAGTCATATGATTCAAAAAATGTTTTTGATGTTCGGACTTTGTTTTTTATTTTATTATCGGGATAGATATCAGCCTCAATATCGAATTTTTCAAGCACATTTTTCATTTTGGAAGCAAGGTCCCTTGTATTTCCAGTCATGGTATTATATACAATAATAGCACGCATGAGAATCATAACATTTTATCGCATAAAGGGATTAAGTAGTAATAAAAATGATATTGATAACTTTTCTATTCGCAAATACTATCTTATAACCTAATGATAAGAAATAAATGTTAATATTTTCACTAGTATTAAAAACATGTCGCGGGTTTCGTTAATTGACAAATATGGAAGATAAAACTGCGTATCCATACATAACGGAGTTTAAAAAAGAGCCTTATAAATCGTATGCTCTGATTCAGAATAGGAAAATAAGAAGTTTTTACCTCAAGGAATATGATAAGATTAAAGAGTTATTTCAGAAAATTCCGATTCAAGAGCCTGATCTGAATTTAGAGTATTTGTATTGGTTTCTATTAGGAAGGAAATTTTTAAAAGAACGTCAGGATGATCAAAAAGAAGAATTTTACAATTTCATCAAAAAATGTGAAGTTGAGATCTTAGAAAAAGATCAAATTGGTTTTAAGATGGCCCCCAGTTCAGAAAAATTACCCGATTTGTGGTCAACTTACTATGCAATATCTTGTTTAAATCTGTTAGGATTTTTAAGCGAAAGATTAATTTCAGAGAAAGGAGAACCAGATTTCTTAAGAAAAATTAAGAATTTTGTGTTTGAGCATAAAAAACAAGATAAATTCTTTCATTGCCTTGAAAAAGAGTGTAAATTCAGAAAACAACCTCTTTCTTCCATGACATTATATTTTGTACTTGAGATGTTCATCATGCTCGGAATTGATGTGAGAGTTTACAAAGAACAATTCCGGAATTATTTATCTGATAGACATAAGAATTTCCCAATTGTTTTTAAATTACTTAGCATGAAATATTTAGATCTTGAATATGATGCAAAAGACAAAGAAATTCAATTTCTTCATCAAAATCAAAAAGGTGATGGGGGATTTGGTTTTAAAGATGATGTTAGTGATATTAATGATACTTTTTGGGTTGTTAATGCATTAGAAAGTTATTCATGGTTAATGGATTATAACCCTGTTGGTATTTTTTCATTCATTAACCTACAATTGAATCAGATTCTAGATCCAAATAATCTTATTGATATCGAGCATTTATCTGACCTATCAAAATTAATCATTTTATTATGCTTGATTTGGAAAAAATTTATTGAACACATTGAACGCGTTCTATTCAGGCAACTTGAAAGGCATAAATATATTGATATGCATCAAATTGAGAAAACATTTGGTCTTTTTCATGGAATTGATGAAATTGTTTTGTACATTAATCTTAGTTATTCATTTAATCTGAAAATTATTGATAATAAAAAAGAATTTAAATCCTTCCTATCTGAGCTTGATAATAAACAAGTTTTCTTCTTACAGGAATTTTATACACAATTAGGGGAAAAAAGTATTATTTCATTATCGGAAATTCTTAAAAAACAAAAGAGTAAATTTCCCAATAATTCTTTAAAAATAAGGGAAGAAATTTTCCCATTAATTAATCAAATGATAGAGAGGAATTTTTTTAAGGGAAATATAAGAAGTAAAAGAGGATTCTCCCTTAAAACCAAGCATTATTTCTTTTTAGAATTTCTCCTGGAGAAAATCATCGTTACAGATACAGAAATAAATACTGAACGAATTTTTGAAGAAAAGGTTAGATTAGAAGAAATAAAAAACGATATTTTTAACATGACTTTAAATTTGAAAAACGCTACGAAGCAAATTAAAGCTGAAATAGAATCTTATCTTCTAATAGACGAAATTAATTATGCGAAAGAGAGATTAAGATATTTATTAAGGAATTCTTTAATGGAAGCCGATTTTCTAAATGAAAATATTGAAAATTCGTTTAATGAGGATTTATTATATATTAATATTCAAGCAACATTAAAGAATGAAATATTGGTTTGGAACAAACTCTATTCTGCCCTTCAAAAACGGTTGATAGAAATTGAAAAATATCTATTGGGGAAAATTCAAGAAAAAGAAGAATTAAGAAATTTTACCTTATTATTGGATAAATTAGAAGATAAAATCTTCGAATTGCATGACCATATTAATATGGATATAAACTCATTTAGAATCAGTATACCAGAACTTTTTGAAGAAGGATATGATGATGAAAAGTTCAATCTTGTTACCGCCCATTTGAGTAAATTATCTCAAAATATCAATAAGTATGACCAAGTAATCTATAAAACATCTCAACAGATTACTTCAAAAGATAAGAAAACCGTAAAGAAACATAAAAATGTAATTGATAAATGGATTGAAATTAAGACCGAATTTGATTCTCAATTTTCATATTATACGACTGGTTTTCAATTTTTTAATGAAACTCGAGCTATAATTGAAGGAGTCATCAAAGAAATTCAAGTTGGGATTCAACATATTGAAGATGATGTTGTTAATTTAGTAAAAAACAACCAGTTTAAGGAAGCTTTTGAAATCATTAAGCGACAGTCAGACTTACTTCTCGCACAAAAAAGGGCAGAGATTAAATCTATTGGAATAAATCTTAAAAATGAAATAAAAAATAAACAAAAGCTTTTTGCACTTTACAAACACCTTCAAGAGAGTTTAGAAAAGGCGGATGAAAATATTATAGATCTAATCGCAAAACAAGGGCAATCAATTAAAAATAAAGTTGTGGAGGAACGCAATCGGGCCAAAAGTGAGGATTTGGATAATTTTGTCACCAAGCAAATACAGGAATATAAAACAAGATTAGATACAGATAAAGTAACATTAGATCAGATGAAAAAGAAGAAAATTTCAGACGTTTCAAACGGATTTGATAATATATTATCAGATTTTGATATTACAGATAAAAAATTTAAAAGAAAACATGATGCTCTTCTAAGTATCGTTGATGATTTTGATGAGAAATCAATAACAATTATTCAATGGAATCAATTCAAAGAATTTTTATCAAATGAAATTACTAAATTGAAAGAGGAATATATAGATGAAATAATTTCAGATGAGGTAAATTTACTTACAAAAGAAACTGGCTCTGATAAAATAGATATTAAGAGATTAGCAGATAATTTGAATCTTAAATGTAAGACTGTTATTCCCCGAATTAAAGATCTTATAGAAATTTCTAAATTACAAGGAGAACTTTTTGAAGATAAAAAAGAGTTAGTGGTTCATACCAAGGATTATTATAAAAATAAAGAACTTTCAAATTTTGTAGAGAATAAGTTATTAAAACAAATTCAAGAGACTATTGGAAAGTTTTTGGCATTATATGATTCTTGCATGAAAAATAAAACACTCGGTGTAAATATTCTAGAAATACAAAATAGAATTGATGATCTAAGGGATTTTAATGTGAAATTCAGTAATGAATATGAGATTAAAGCAAAGGAATTGACATTAAATGAAGAAAGAATGGAAAATATCGACATTAAAAAACGTTTAATAGATATTATTGAGGTATATAAACAATCCATATCAAATATTGAGAGTAACTTAAAATTTTTCATTGATATGCAACAATTTATTGATCGTGAATATCAATCTCTCAAGTTTAATCTAGATAAACATTTTTCTAATTTTTTTGAGGAATCGGAAAAAAGAGAATCTTATGTTAAAGCATTTGAGTTCCTAAAGAATAAAATTGTGAAATTTGAAGAATATAATAAAAATATACACGAGAAAATTGAACAAACCCTACAAGGAACTCTAAATAATTCATCTGAAATACTAAAATTCGAAACTGAAATAAGAGAATATAATGTTAAGAAAAAAAATGAATTTAGAGCACTCTATGATAAGAAGATATTAAAAATCCAAGAAGGAATTGAAATGATTAAATTTGAAACTTATCGTACTGAACTATCAGAATCTATCAATAAAACTAAAATTCATTTAAGCCAACTATTAGGAATGTTGCTAGCAAGGGTAGAAGATTATATTGAAACAGAACAATTCAAAAAAGCTTATACCAAGATTAAATTAAGAGAGAAAGATATTGAATCTGAAATTAAAGAAAATCATAAGAAAATCAAATACTTAGTAAGAGAATATGATAAGTTATCAAATAATTTTGAAACGAAAAATAAGCATCTGATAAAGGATTTTGATAGTTTCATCAACGAATTCCAAGATATTTTAATTGAAAAGGTAAAATCTTCTGAGGAACAAATTCTTAAAGCATATGTCAACATGGCAATTAAAGCAGTGGCTCGTGAAGTGTTAACCTTGAGCTTCCTCCAAAATGAGTTAAAAATAAAAAAACAAGTAATTCAGAAGCATTTAATATCACTAATTAGTGCTGATCAATTATCTGGTAAATATGATCCTCTTTTAGGGATTTATTATGAAAATCCCGAAGCTCTTAAAGATTTGGATGAAAAAGAACTTGAGGTAATGACCAAAATGAACTTTCGGGTCCATAGAATAATTAAACGTTTAAAAGTGTTTGGTAACCAATATGGGAGTATTTTCGCAATATTTTCTCCATTACTCGCCGTAGTTTACTACTTATTCATGTTGACAGGTCAAAATCCAGGGACAATCCTCATTTCCGGTTTTTTTGTAGGTGTATTACTATTATACATTCTTTTCAAAAAAAGAAAAGAGGATAAATTGTAGTTTTTTTACTTTTTAATCATTTTAATCACATTCCATTAAAAAAATGACTTGATCTTCTTCTTTCTTTATGAATCCTAACCGGCATGCTTGATAAAAATGAGTATAAAATTTTTGTTCTGTTATTTCTTCTTCTTTAGCTAATTCTTGGAATTCAGCGTATTTAATTCTGCCCTTTACATTATGAAACTTAGCTAAATTTACGAGAGTTTTTAAATTTTTATTAAGATAACTCTTTCTTTTTTTCGTTTCTTGCATCTCTATCTTATTTCCTTTCAATTTTGATACAGATTTTTTTAGCTTAGTTCTATCTAATTTAACTAAATCTGAATAAAAAGTAACTCCATATTTCTTATATTTTCTGTACAAATCACTTCTTTCAAAATTATCTATTTCATTAATAATTTCCTCGATAGTTTTATTCGCTAAAACAGCTTTTTCTTTTTCTCTTCTCTCCTTGTAATCTGTTAAAGAAAATCTTTTAGATTTCTCTGTTAAGAGTTGGCTGAAATCAATAGGTTTTCTCTTAAGATCTGTCCAGAGTTCTAATTGTTCAGGATCTAATAATATCCTATTCATGGTACTTTCTTTGCGTAGTGCGACCTTATGATATGGTATATCAACAGTACTTCGAGTAAGCATGATATAGCATCTACCTGAGGAATGTCTACCAGTACGTCCTCTCCTTTGTATTAATCTAATTTCTGATGGAACAGGTTCATAAAAAATAATTGCATCGACATTAGGAATGTCAAGTCCTTCTTCTGCCACACTCGTTGCAACTAATACATTTATTAATCCATCTCGAAACTGATCGATTATATCTATTTGTTTATTTTGTGAAAATCCATAATCATCTATTTTCGACGATTGACCAATAAATTTTTCGACTCTCAACTTTCCTTCAAATTTTTCATTCAATACTTGCTTAAGTTTTTCAGCCATTTCTCGATATTGAGTAAAAATTATGATCTTATCATTCTTGTATTCTCCAAATTCCTCATCTACTATTGAAATGACTTTATCTATTTTAGGATGTTCAAGAAATTCATGTGAATCTCGATTAAGCTTTTCTACAATAAATTTACAATGATCCGAGTTTATGATTCTTTTTGCTGATCGAACTTCTTGTTCAGCTTTCCAGTTTAATCTATCTAAGAACGATTTGAATAGAGAAATATTCTGGGTTTCAAGTAAATCTTTTCCATGAAGTATTGAAATGCAACTTGAGCAATAAGAAAAAATACTTTGAATATTCAAGTCATTTTCTTTCACAATATCAATTATTCTTGGCGATTTATAATATAACGCCTCAATATAATCTTCCTCGCTCAATTCGAATGCATTTCCGTTTTCAAATTTTAATGAAATTGTTATATCTCTTGAGATTGCTAAGAATTCAAGTTTTGAATAATATGGTTTATTTGGAGGAATTAATTTACGTTCAATGAAAAATTTAAGATAATTTTCAAATAAGTTATACCACACCGCACTGAGTTCAAGAAATTTTATTGGTAGATCAACGTATTCAAGGAACATATCGATGTCATGCGTATATTTCATTACATCCTCATCGGTATATGTTTTAAAAACAACATTCTCAATGAATAGATTATCACATAATTGTTGAATATGTTCATAATCTTTTCCAGGTGAAGCTGTCAATCCCAGAATTAAAGGATCTTGACATGTATTGAGATATTCAGGAGCAAGGTAATTATATGCATAGTTTCCTTTAGTGCGATGGGCTTCATCGAATATCAACAAAGACACGTGTTCTAAATTATATCTTCCTCTTTCTACATCGTTTTTTATCACTTGTGGAGTGGAGATGATGATTTGTGAGTTTAGAAACAGGTTAATACGTCGCTCAGGGCTGATTTTACCAGTAAAGAATACCACATCTTGTTCATTAACTGCCAAAAATCTTAAACATGATTTAAAATGCTGTGCTACTAAAGGCCTAGTAGGAGCAAGAATAACAACACGTGCTTTAGGATATTTTTCAAGGGCTTTTTTTATCAATAATATAGCTATTATCGTTTTCCCTAACCCAGTAGGTAATACTACTAAGGAATTTTTATTGTTACATTGATTTACGATATTTTCTTGATATTGCCGGTAGAGTAACCGGTTCTCTTTTAAAAATGCTCCATTGAAATACTCTACAGTTTCAGAGGTCATGTATAAGATATTATTTCATGGTTAGCCTTTTAAATTCTATATCTCTAAAGATTTTTAAAATTTAAGAAGGAAAAAATTTAATGACATTATCTTCTTCAATACGACTCACTTGATTGCCTTTTTCTAGCATTTTAAGAGTCAAACATACCCATCCACGAGCGATCTCGTGTAACATTCGCTTTTCATTTGGATAAATAATTTGAACAATATCAGATGGAGAAACCCCCATTTTTGAATGCTCCTGAACAATTTCTATTACCTGCTTTGTTCTATTCTCCCGATGATTCAAGATCTCTTCAATTCTTTCTTTCGGATTTTCGATCAAATCACCATGAGCAGGCAATATCACCTTGAGGTTTGGTAATGAATGAATATACTCAATAGATCTTATGTATTCTTTGATATCGCAATTAGGCGGTCCAAGCCAAGTAGTAATAGATTTCAAGATGTTATCTCCAGATAATAAAATGCCTTTCTCTTCATTGTATAATGAAACATGATCAATGGCATGACCAGGTGTAGGGAATAATTTCCATTGTTCACCATTAATTTCAATGATAGAATCTTCTTCAATAATTTCATCAGGATTGCTAACGTATGAAAGACCATATATTCGTTTGTAGAAAAAACGAGTGAAAAACATCTCAAGAAAATCTCTAAATTTACTTTTAAAACCTTTTTTTAAGATTAAATAATCCGTATAGCCATCAGCGTTGAAAGAATTCATGAAACTTTTCTTATCTTTAATAATATCAGCCATCCTTTCAGTAAGAAGAACTCTCACACCTGTCTTTTTTCTGATTTTCATTAGACCAGAAAAATGATCTGGATGACAATGACTAGGAATGATTCGAGTAATTGAAAATCCTTTATCTTTTAGTAAATGATCATTTTCTATTTGCTCCAATTCTCTTAAAAAATGCTTGATTGCTTTTTTATTACCAAATCCGGCATCATAAACCAACCCATCTTCGCCAGCAATAATGTATATGTTTTCAGTGGGTTTTAAATTTCCAAAAGAACCCTTTTCTTTTATGAGGAATATTCCTTGATGTACTTCTTTCATGATCAATTAACTTAAGATCAATTAACTTTAATCTACTTTGGTAAATTGCCAATCATACCTAAATTTTATTAAAAATAGAAAAATGTCGTCTTTGGTGATCTTCTTTTTCCTAAGATATTCAAAATAATTTAAAACAGAAAAAATAGATAAAAATAAAAAAAAATATTTTATACTCTTCTTAAACCTTGATGGTCTATTTGAAGTATTTTATAGCCATTAAGATGTCATTCTTGGTTATTTTCTTGCGCTTTGCGTGTTTCGTGAGCTTTAATGCGGATTTTGTGATTGTTTCAGCTGATTGACTCATCCAATCAACTAATTCATTAACTGCATCTCGAGCTACGATTACTGCACCATTATGTTTCATGAGCCTTCTAATAGGGCTCCAGGATATATATTCTGCCATAATTTTTTCTCCACAATTTTAATTTTTAATAATTTTGTTGTTATATAATCAATGATCAAACATGTATTTAAAGATTTTGGTAATTTCAGAAAATTTGGGGGTAAATAAGTGAAAAGAATTTACGACAAAATTCCGATCCACATAAATGATCAATCTAGTGTAAGTTAGGGATTTTTAACTGAAATCTTAATTCTATCAAGATTTGAATCTGAATTAATAAAAAGTAGAAACAAATTATCCAAAAAACTGAATTATAAATAAATTTATGGAAATAGAGATTTTTTAATCAAAATCTGAAGTGTTGAAAAGAGAAATTTCGTACCGAGTAAACCAAAAAAATATTGGTTAATACTCCCATTTTAACGTTTAAATATTTAAATACAATAAGATGGTATAAGATCTTTGATAATTTAAGGGAACTATAGAAAATAACTTATAGAGCAATAAATTTAAGCATTAATTTAGTTCCATACAACTTGTGAGTTGTTACATTTGAGACAAGTTATTGCATCTCCTTTTTTTGGTATGTAGGATAATGGAGAACCACAATATTTACATTCTAGATCATAAATTTGGTCGATTGATTCAATTGTCTCATTAATTATCAATGTTATTCCAAATCCATTTGATATTTTAAATAGTAGAGATATAAGGAGATGGGGATTTTTCCCGACTGCGATCCATTCTATTTTGTTTTGGTTTACTTGTCCAATTATTAGTATATCTTCCCCTGAAACTAGATCAACACCAAAATACCAAGCGATTCGATTTTCTTCATTTCTCGTGATTAGTTGAAAGTTTTGATCTTGGATGGCTTGACATAAGCGTTTAAAATAAAAGTCAGGATCAAATTGACCATCTACCCCGACCCCAATACTCTTAATTGCTCTTGTATTCTCGGTTGATTTGGAGAAGGGAGCTATATGAGAGCTTGGCACTATACTTCTTTCTATGGAAATAGGAGTAAACAAGATTAGTATTGGTTTTGAATCCAATGCTCTGACAAAATCTTTATTATTTATAAAAGTTACATAAGATCTGATTTCTCCCTCACCCTCAAGATCTAGTGGAGATAAAAATACATTGACTTGATAATGGGATTCTGGAGCGATTTCCTTAAATTGAATCCTTACCTGGTTTTCTTCATCTTCTCCTAAGTTAAGGGGATCTAATATCATGTTAGGAGGATCACTCCTAATAAGATCTAGAAACTCTGGAAATCTAATTTTAATTTTTACTTCTTTTATTGGTGCTTGACTTTGATTGGCGATTAATGAGGAATAACGATACATGCTTCCAAATGGTTTTAATTCATGTATTATTTTAATTTTGTCTTCTTGATCTATTTGCTCAAGAGAGATAACTTCTTTATGCAATCCTTTTGGGGCAGGTTCATCCCGAAAAGATACAAGATCACTGATTTTATTATCATCAGTGTGCTTTTTCTTATCGTTCATATCATTTCTCGCTATTCTCGCTATTTAAGCTAATAATCGATTTTTATCATTATAATACTATTGATATGAATGTTTTGACTTTTAATTTTTTATTTTTATATTTTATATCATATTTTTTTATAAATGATCACTAATAATATGTGATGGAAATGGAAATTTTGAAAGATTTGGATGCGATGTTTAAAAGTGATACAATAAAACCCACTTTCAATCATGCTCATATCTTACTTTCTTTATTTATATTTGAAAATCATCCAAAAGGAATTGGTCGATATCGGTTAAAAGAAGAATTACTCATAGGTAAGGGGACAGCAAGATCATTAATCACGCGATTGAAGGATAAAGTTGATTTTGTTAAAGTCTCGGGAGGAAAAGATCAAAATGGTCAGCCTAAAAATCGCTTAGGGCATATCTTGACAGAAAAGGGAATGAAATTTCTTGAAAGGGTTAAGATGAAAATACCCTTATTAATAAGGGGTGATTTAGAAGTATTAAAAGAAATTATTATTGAAGCAGAGAGGAATTACCCCTTTATATGTGTTGTTAAACAAGGAGAATCTAAAATCAAGTATGGCATGGAGCAACGCGATGCTGCAATTAAGGTTGATGGTTCAGGAGCTACTTGCCTTGTCTTTAATGGGGACCATTTTGTATTTCCTGCATCTACAAGTGTAAAAAATCAAAATCTGAAGGAGAAAACAAATAAAAATATTGAGGATTATTTTAAAAATCTAATCCCTTCAACGAACAGCACTTTAGAAAAAGGAGACGTGTTCATTATCGGTTTAGGAGATGAACCTAATAAAGCGAGATTAGCTTCTTTAAATGCTGCTTTAACATTGATTTGATGATTTAAAGAGATAAAAGCATGAAGGTACAGAACGACATAAAATTGGTATTAAATCCCGAGATCTTTTTAAACCTAATAAAGTGCGTAGAGAATGCCTTTCCAAATGAGGCGTGTGGTTTAATTTTTGGAGATATTTTAGAAGTACCAAATGAACAACAAGAAGATGATTATTTTTACCATTATATTAGCAGAAAATTTCATTGTATTCCTCCTGATAAGAGTTCTTCGGTGTCATTTTTGATCGAAAATGAGGAACTTTTGCATGATATAATCAAAAAAGAAACACATGAAAGCCATAACAATAAAAAGATGAGACTTATCAGCGTTTTTCATTCTCATCCAAAAGGTACATTTCCTAGTTTTACTGATATGGACCAAATGAAATATCTGGATTATTTCAGTTCGATAAATCATGAATTTGGAAATAAAGCATTTAAAAATTTAATATGGGCTATCATGGATGCTATTAATCATGAGATTAATGGATTTATTTATTTTGAAAGGGAATTCCAGCAAGTGAAGATTTTAAGGAGAAAAAATTAAGATAAATTTTATTGAACTTGCGTATATCCGTTTTTATCAATCGTACAGATTTGAATTTTGTGCCCGGAAGCAGCATCTCTTTCTTTTGAACTTGATATAGCTGTCTTAATTAAGTCAATTCCTTGGGCTTTTGTAAGATTAGGCTTCCAATCTGCTTCCAAAACTCCAAGAGAAAACGGAGAACCGCTTCCAAATGACATGAATTTGTCCTCCTCATAAAAAGTACCGAGTAAATCAATCCCATATAATTCACCTTTATTCTCCTTCAAAGAGAATCCCCCAACTATCATCATTGCAAGGTAAAATGACCGACCACTAAATAATATATTTCGGGTCACGTTGGCAATATATCTGGGTTCTGGTACTTTTTCGTCTTCTACTTCTTTTAACGTGGAATATGATTTTAATTGATTAACAATGTATTGGCAGTCTGCAACTCCACCAGAAATTGTAGCACACGTGAAATTATTTATTTGGAATAATTTTTGAGCATTTTTAGTAGCTACTGTATATCCTGCTGTGGCTTGGCTTTCTGTTCCAACAACAACGGCATCTTTAACTATAATTCCAACTGTGGTTGTTCCGGTTTTAATTACATTTTGTATGGTTTCTTCATCAATCTTTAGTTTCTTTGAAATTTTTTCCATCATCCCAAACAGACCTTTATCATGTAAATAGATATCAATAATTAAGATAATAAATTAAGTTCTCTATATTTATTTTTCTTTTAAAAATTATAAATAAATAGCTATTTCATTAATTTTCATTAAACAGCAAAATTTTAAAGAAATCATAAATTATCATTTGTATATTATTAGAACACATTAGTGTCTTTTTATCATGGCAAGAAGTCAAAAAAAATCACGTAGAAAATATACGGGAAAGAAATACAAGAATTCTAGTAAAAAAAGGAAGAGAGAACTCGAAAGACCTTCGATTGAGACTGAAATTGGAAAAGACAAGAAGAAAAAACAGAGAACTATGGGAGGAAATAATAAACTCAAGTTATTCTCAACTTCATTTATTAATGTCACGGATTTAAAATCGAATAAAACCTCAAAAGTCAAGATCTTGAAATTTGATAGTAATGAATCTTCAAAAGATTTAAATCGGCGCCATATTATTACCAAGGGAGCAATAGTGGAAACTGAACTCGGCAAAGCTAAGGTAACCAGTCGTCCAGGGCAACACGGTGTGATGAATGGAGTATTAATTTAATAAATAATCTCATTCTTTCTCTATTTGTCCAAGTTCATGGTTAGAGTTTTATTAATTAATCTAAATCTTTGATCTATAATAGATCAAGCCATCTAAAATGTTTTCGATTGGATACTCTTTTAGTTTTTGGATCGAAAGCCACCACAGGTCATTTTCCCATTCAAATTTATCACACTCTATCATCTTTTTATGATCAAATCTTGTGGAATCATCCATTACTACTGATAGTAAAAAAGTAACTGATATATCGTTCCAACCTGTCAAAATTGCTAATAGATTGTGATTTTTTCGATAATTCAGTAGAGCTTCTTCGTAAACTTCTCTCATTAATGAGATTTTGGGAGGTGTAGTTAAATCTTCTTTTTCTAGCATTCCTCCTGGAAATGTTAATGCCCCCGGATAATATTCTTGAGCCAAAGCTCTTTCTCCTACTAAAATATAATCTTTTCTTGGAGAAAAAATTAAACTTTGAATGCCTAACATCCCAATACCTTTATCAACGGGTATTTTATTTTGCACCATGTACATGACAGTTGAGAATTTTATCGTTCCCACATTCAATATCAATCTATCATTCTCAAACTTAAAATCATAGAGATATATTAAAGTTCCATCATAATCCTTTGGATATTTCTTGATATGATTATCCCAATATTCTTTTCTCTTCTCATCCAAACCTGATTTTAGCTTATACTCTGGATAATTTGTGGAACCCCAAGATATTAAATCAAGATTAAGAAGACCTTCCCAGATAATTTTAATTTCTCTCATTATCAATTATGTTGATATTTTTATTTGAATCATGAGAATTAACAATACAAATGAAATGTTCATTCTTGTATTTTTATATTTCGAACGTTAGCTTTCTTTCCATCAATTATCTCTGTATTTTTGCTTTCACAATGTTTGCATTGAAATAATTGGAGTCCAGTCAACTGTGATTCCTCACTAAGAGAAACAGCGGAGATTTTTCCACATTCTCTACATTTTATATGTCCGGGGATGACTTCAATGATTAATTCTGCGCCCTCAGCTATTGACCCACTCGTTGCCATTTTAAAAGATTGTTTCAATAACTCAGGAACTATTAAGGTTAGTTCACCAATTTCGAGGTAAACTTCGGTAATTTTATTCGAATTATGTTTTAATGCTGTAGCTTCAGCTACTTTAAAGATTTGATAAGCAAATGAGAATTCGTGCATAATTAATTATCATTTTTTTGATTGGGTTTTTTTTAGTTCTTTTGCGATTTCTATCAAAACATGTGATTTTTTTTTCCCTTTTGTATCTACTACAATTCTTCCAGGATCATCCCACCACGTTCTAGGATAATTGTAATTATTTTCTAATTGAACTTTATATCCTAATTTACGTGCGGAATTATGTAAATCTTTTACATTCACACGATCAATTGCATATTTTACCGGTACGCGCCTTCCTTGAGCTCGCGTTCTTTTGGCATCAAAATATTGTGGCCAAAAGATAATAAAAGGTTTTCGAGCACGCATAAATTTGAACCTACATTACTTAAATATAATAAGAATAAAAACCCTTGAACTAATTTAAAAATTATTAGAATGATTAATAAGATAATTAAAAATAAATACAATTTAGAATTTCATAAAACACCACCGTTATAATGCAAGATAAATTAGTTTAAAATGAATTATCTTGACCCCTTTTTCTACATCTATTGGGAGGGTGGTCTAGCATGGTATGATACAATAGCTTAAGCATCTTGAGCTTTGTTAAATCGGCTGGGGGCCGAGTGGCCGGGGGTTCGAATCCCTCCCCTCCCATTTAATGATTATTGTTAACTGCTTTCAAATTTCAATAAGATTGACAAATAATCAGAAAAAGTTATTTGTAAAATGAATTTTCAGTCACTAAATGAACTAGTTTAACATAATAGTAGTTTAATTTGGATTCATACAAGGTAAATCTTGCGGAAACACTAATAATCATGAAAAAATTTAATAATATTACTATATTCTTCAATGAATAAAAAATGAATAATAATAATAAACATCATTATTACTAATTATCAAAATCTTTTGTTATATAATGTGGAAAAAATTATTGTAAATCACTTAAATTAATTATTCGATAACTTTTTTGAAAATAATAAAAACAAAAATGATTGGTTAAATATGGAAAATATTAATGCACATTCAATAGAGATTGAAGAAGTAGTAAAATTAATGAATTCTTCAATAGAAAAAGGATTAACAAACACCGAAGTACTATCAAGAATCGAAAAATATGGTAAAAATGAATTAGTCAAAGAAAAAGGGAAAACCGCTTTTCAAATATTTATTGGTCAATTTAAAAGTTTTCTTGTCTACTTGTTAATTTTTGCTATTGTAATTTCTATTATTATAGGAGCGTGGGAAGCTTCTAAACATGGTGATGCTTGGTCTTCAGAATTTACCGATGCTATTGTAATAATAATAATTTTAATTGCAAATGCTTTTTTAGGATTTCATCAAGAATATTCTGCAGAAAAATCACTAGAAAGCCTTAAAAAATTAGCCCCTCATTTTGCTAAAGTAAGAAGAGACGGTATAGTTGAGGAAATTCGCGCAGAAGACCTTGTTCCTGGAGATATAGTATTAATTGAAGATGGTAATAAGTTTCCTGCTGATATAAGGCTTTACAAGGAATTTTCACTATATGTTGACGAGGCTCTTTTAACGGGAGAATCCAAACCAGTTAAAAAGCAAATAAAACTTGTGGGCGAAAAAGAAATACTTGGAGATAGAATTAATCTTGGATACATGAACACGATAATCACGAGAGGAAATGGAGAAGGAATTGTAATTGGGACGGGGATGAATACCGAAATAGGAAAAATAGCCGAAAGTTTGCAACAAGAGATAGCAGAGCCTAGTCCTTTTCAAGTAGAAGTTAATAAATTTGGTAAATTTCTAGGGATTCTGGTCATTTTAATATGTTTGTTTGTTTTTATTACTGAATTTGTACTTATTTCGGTTAGTGAAGGTCTTACGTTTTCTGCTTCACAAATTGACGATATTATGGAAGCATTTAAAATTTCAATAAGTTTTGCAGTGTCTGCAGTTCCCGAAGGACTTGTGGTTGTAATTACGGTAGTAATGAGCATTGGCATGAAGAGAATGGCAGACCGGAATGCATTAGTAAGGAAATTGACAGCAGTCGAAACTTTAGGAAGGGTAAATATAATTTGCTCTGATAAGACAGGAACTTTAACCAAAAATGAAATGACTGTAACAAAAATGTTTCTAAACAATAAAATATTAGATGTGGAGGGCGTTGGATATAATCTTAAAGGATCGCTTATTGAAGATGGAAAACCTGTCGCTAAAAATGATGATGTAAAAAGGTTTTGTGAAATTTGTTTATTTTGTAATAATTCTATTGTGAATATAAAGGATGAGATAACTGGAGATACCTCAGTTGTAGGTGATCCTACTGAGATTTCTATGAATGTGTTAGCATTAAAATCTAAAATAGATCCAACCTTTGACAAATTAGACGAGATACCTTTTGATTCTGATAGGAAAATGATGACTGTTATTGGAAAGAGAGATGGAATAACTATTGCCTATATAAAAGGAGCTCCTGATATATTAATGAGGAAAACTTCCAAAGTTTTATTAAATGGGCAAGTAAAACCAATTTTAGAAGCAAAAGAGACTATTTTAAAACAAAGTGAAGATTTCGCGAAAAATGCCTTAAGAGTACTTGGTGTTGCGTATAAAGAATTAAATGAAGATTATGATGTTAATACAGTGGAAAAAGACTTTATATTTGTAGGATTAGTGGGAATTATTGATCCTGCAAGAGATGAGGTAAAGGCTGCTATAGCAAATGCTCGAAGTGCTGGAATTAGAACAATAATGATTACAGGAGATCATAAAATTACGGCTATAGCAATTGCTCAGCAAATTGGATTAACTGAATCAAGCGAAGCTATTACTGGAATAGAATTAGAAGAAATGAGCGATGATGAGCTAAGAGAGAAAGTTAAAACAGTTGATATTTATGCAAGAGTTACTTCAGAACATAAGTTAAGAATATTAAAGAAATTAAAAGAATTAGATAAAATCGTCGCAATGACGGGTGATGGAGTAAATGATGCACCAGCCGTTAAAGGAGCACATGTAGGCGTTGCTATGGGATTAAAAGGTACTGAAGTCACTCAAGAGGCCTCAGATATGATATTAATTGACGATAACTATGCAACAATCATTAGTGCTATAGAGGAAGGTAGAGGAATCTTTGAAACAACAAAAGGCTTCTTTCGATACATGTTAAGTACGAATTTTGATGGAATCGTTATGTTACTCATAGCATATATAGTCATGACTATATTTCCATTAATGTTTATAGCCCTCCCCGTTAAGCCTATTCAAATCCTGTGGCTAAACGTTGCTACAGATGGTATCCCCGCAATGGTTTTAGGATTAACACCCACGGATCCTGATGTAATGAAAAATAAACCGCGCGAAGGATTTACATTAATTAAAGAGATTAAAGGTCCTGTTCTTCTCCTTGGACTATATACCGCTTTTACTGATGTTATGCTCTATTTACTTCTATGGAGTGCTTTAATCCCTGCTTGGGCTCAAGCTGGAATAGATCCTCGATTAGGGCTTGATTTTGCTACCAGCGGTACAGCGTCAAATTTATATGCCATTTCTTTAACTCAAACCATAATATTTTCAAATTTGGTTATTTGTGAATTACTGTTTGTTTACACATGTACTTCTAATTTAAAACCGTTTTACAAGTTTCCTAATAAACATTTATTCTGGGCTACAGGGCTCTCTCTTGGATTACAATTGATAATATTATATACCCCCTTAGGACTTGTTTTTCACGTTGTTCCTTTGTTTCATCCATATTATTGGTTGGCACTTTTTCTTGGAGCTTTTAGTGTGTTTATAATGGACGAATTAAGAAAATGGAGACTTAGAATGAAAAGAGGATTATAAATCCTCTAATTTTTATTTAATTATTATTTAAATCTAAAAAGGCTTATTATACATTCTCTCATTTAGGATGCCATGAGCAAATGGGTATAGTATACTTTCACAATTATATATTGAATTATTGAGAGACCTTCGATATATTTATATTCTCAATTTGTAATATTATTTGTGGTGTAATAGAGAAAATGAAAATAAATACTGCAGTGTTTTTATGTGCCATAAATGGTATTCTAATGATCTTATATCCATTAATTGGGGGATTATTATTTTGTGAACAATTATATCATATTATAATTATCTTTTTATACATAGGTCCTTTTACTGGCGTTTTTATAATACTTGGTGCATATCTGGCAAAAGTAGATTATACTCTTCTTGGCTTGGATTATATTAAAATTGGTATAAATTCCATTAGGGTTGGAATTATATTGGGATTTACTAGTATAATGGTCTTTATAACTATATGCATGTTTAATGTAGTTTTAATTGGTGAGCCACTCATTTTTACTCTGATTTTTTTAGTTTTATATACAAGCTTGATTTTAGTAGGTATTTTTCTTGGTATCTTATCGTTAAGGAACTTTAAAAAATTTCGTCAAAATAACCCAATAAGTTTTGAACAAAATCAAAATATTATACATGTAGCAAATTAATTTTGGTAGGTATTTCTGTTTACATATCGATGGTAGGATAATTTTTTATATGTGAATGAACTATTTTTATATGATAATTACCAAGAAAGGAGATTGATCCAACGTGAGCGAAACTCAAGCAGCAGATAAAGGAATGCGTGTAATGGCGGTTGTAGGTGGATTTGTGGTCATAATAGAAGGAATAATGATGTTTATGGGTGCAGGTTTAATGCCTTATGGTTTTGGTATAATAGGAGCTGTTTTTTCAATAATAATTGCTATTATAGCTATTACGTTAGGTATTAAGCCAATACATTATACCCCTTTCATTCTAGCACTAGCAGGTATACTTTTAATAGTATTTGCGAGTTTGATTGGAGGGATTATTATATTACTCGCCACATTTATAGGTTTTATTAGCTAAATTAAATTTTTATATTTTTTTTATTTTCTCTTATATTTTTTTACACTAACGAGAGAGCTATCATTATCGCCCCTATTATCTCAGATACATTACATGCTCTTGAAGTATCAATTATAATCTTTTCCAAACCTAAATATACAGCACCATGAGCTTTTCCGCCTCCCAGATGTACTAATGTTCGATAAATTAGATTTCCTGAGATCCCATCTGGAGCAAAAATCAGATTTGATTGATTCTCAATCGCTTTTTCAATAAGAATCTCATCATGAAAAACTTGAATAGTAGAGTCTTTATTTTTAAAATATGCCACTATTTTTTCGGCAACTTCAAGCGATTTATCAACAATATAATCACGTCCCATATCACCCTTTCTCCCTCCACTTAAGATGCTAATTTTTGGTTTTATTCCAATAAAATGGAAGAATTTTAACGCACTTTCGATGAAATCAACCTTACTTTGGTAATCCCTATATTCATCAATTCCTACGGGGGCAAAGAAAAACTGATATCCATTAAAGGTTTCCAGTAAGGCCAATCGATTCACATTTTTTATTTTGAAAAGACTTTTTATATTTTCAAGGAATCTATTGGAACTTAAACTTCCCCGTATAGCAGCATCAATCAAACCATCTTTTAGATATTTTAGTATTTCATTATCAGGCAGATCACTCTTTATAAAATGAATTATCGTTTTAAAATTATCCAGTTCAATATTTTGAGAGATTATGTTAAAATTTTCATCACTTATAAACAAATATATAATAGTATCATGTTCCTTTTGAAAATTTTTAATTGCAGATATAATTTTGAGGTTTTGATCTATAGAATTCCCTATTCCAATCCCAATCTTTGTTTTCCTATTTGGTACCTTAGAGTTAAAGTATTCCATAATAATACACTATTTTGAGAGTTTAGAAACCCATGTTATAAAGAATAAATACTATCAAGATTGTCAGAGCGTTGTATAAACCATGTGTTACCATGACTGCAATTATATTCTCTTTTCTCCAATGATATAACATACCAAGTAACAATGATATCGCGATATAAGGAACGAAGGAAATAAAAAATGCAACAACAAAAGATAGTGAAAATATTGGGTACACCAAGAAGATTGTTATTAAATGGATAAAGGTAAAGATTATAGCTGTAATAATTATTCCCCATTTTACACCTAAGCGCCTAACTAATCCTTTTTGCATGAAACCTCTAAATAATATTTCTTCAGTTGTACCAACTATCAATACCATGGTAATCATTAATAATACTAAACTAAGTAAATCAGAAGATAAATCAATTTCAGCACCCGCACTTGTAATGTCCCTGATAATTTCTATGCCATAAATCAATTCAAGAACGATTTCCATAAAAGCTGAAACTAAGAAAACTAAAAGGACTCCAATAATGGAAAATATTATGCCAATTATAATTTCCTTCCAGTAGTTAACTCCTTTAGTTGTAAAACCCATTAATGCAAACCTATTTTTTGTTGATGGATTTCTCAAATATTTCTTGACTACTATAAATGGAAGAAAAATTAAAATCAACTCCGCAAATGATGTTATAACTATAAAGTAAGGGTTCGTTAGGTTGTTCATGAATTCTTCTATTGATGGAGAGAATAAAAGATAAAAAATCATTATTCCTGCGGCCATGATATTCATTATGAAAATACTCGCAATGGGTATCCCTATGGAAGTAAGTGTACTCCAAAGTTTTTTATCTTTAGTGTTTAAAATATCCTCATCAGATATTTTATCAATGCCATACATCAGCATCTGATCGGGGTATGGATACTGTTGAATTATAGGTTTTTTGTTTATCAATTTTTTATAATATTCTGGTGGTAGTTTCTTATGTTCTTTTAAATATACCAAATCTAAACCACAAGATGTACAAAACCTCAATTGCTTTAAAATTGGGAGTTTTTCACCGCAAAATGGGCAAAAAGTCCATTCTAATTTGATATTATTAGAATCACTATTGTTATCGTTCATGGAAATCTCACGGAATAAAAAATAATTATTATGAATGTAAAGATAACGAGATTTTTAGTATTATCTAAAAAAAAATTAATGTGTAAAATAACAAAATAGGGAGTTTTTATCTTTTCTAACCGGGTTTACAAATCCATATCGTTCGAATTGTATTGTTTTATATAACTCTATATCTTTCAAGTTAATTTCTCCAACCCCTTTTGATATTGATCCATCAGGTTTTAAGATTGTAATTTCTATATTTTCATCAATTGATACCCATTGAATAATCGAATATTCCCTATTTAATTCCGTACTATGATATGTAGCAATTATTTTGTTATCAGTCTTGTCTATTTTTTCAATCTTAATATTCATTAGATCTTTTAAACGAAGTACTTGATTAATCTCCAGTTTATCCTTGTCAGATTTGGAAATATATATATTCAAGATCCTGTTTTCAACGTTCACTTTAATAATTCTCTTTCCTTTTTCTGGTTTTGAAGGTAAGAGTAAAGGTTCAGCTATATATTGCTCTTCTGGAACCTCAATTATTTCTAACTGTATTGGATCTTCGACATAAAAATACCTATCTGATAGTTCATCAATAATGTTTTTATTTTTTGAATATAACCAGTTTACCGAAAAATTTATTGCATTAATAGATAATCCTAAATCTAATAGGGAATCTTTTAAAGCTTGTGGTTCAATTCCTCTCATCTTTAACGATTGAAGGCTCCACGTACGAGGATCATCCCACCCGCTATAGGTGCCATTATCTATATTATTTCGAGCATTAGTTTTACTTAATAGATTTTCTTTGTTTTTACTCAAACCCGAAAAGTTCAAGCGTCCGTAATGTAAGAATTCTGCTTTTGGCCAATTGAAATGTTCCCAAATAAAATTTTCAATAAAATCTTCCTTAACTAAATCAGATCCTCTAAGTATGTGAGTTACACCAATAAGATGATCATCGATCGCCCAAGAAAATTCTAACATTGGCCACACGATATACTTCGTTCCAACTTTTGGGTGTTCGGCCTCAGAAATTCTCATTATTATATGATCGCGCAAAGCAGGATCTTTTTGATCCATTCCAGTTTTTAATCTTACGACTGCTGTAGTTTCAGGATATGTCCCTTGAAGCATGTTGTTCCATTCAAGTAAATTAGTTTCAATTTCATTATTCCTATGAGGACAATCTTTTTGTGTTAGTTTATATTTATCTTTGAATTCTTTAGCTTCACAAAAACAAACATAAGCAATCCCATCTTCAATTAGTTTTTTACAATACTCATAGAAAATTTCAAGCCTCTCGCTCTTATAATATATCTTTGAATAGTTCACGCCTAACCATTTCAATCCCTCTTCAATCAGATCAAATGATTCTGGAAGCACATATTTAGCTCTTGGACTAGATCGCTGAGATTTAGAACTTCCAATTGTATCATCAAAAAATAAGATTAATTCACCTTGGTAGCGCCTTACATATTCATCATTTAAGATTACCATTCTTGCATTACCGATATGTAAAGCTCCACTAGGATAAGGTGCTAATCTCATTACGATTTTTTCACCTTGCTTAATATTGGGTAATGGGGGTAAGATTTTCTTTTCCTTATTTGAATCTTTCTTCTTTAACGCATCTGGATCAAGTTCTAATAATTTTTTTCTTTGTTCTTCAATATTTAATTGTTTTATTGCTTCCATAACTTCTTCCAATAATGGAGCTATGGTTGATGCTTGTGATCTTAAATCTTTTCGGTCTCGCATTATTTTACCCATTATTGCCTTTTTATTTGGCGTTCCCCCGAATTTTACGGCATTATTTAACGTAAGTTTCCAAATGAGTTGCTTTAGTTTATCTTCCTCCATAATGCAAAACCACTGTTATGTTATGAATTTAATAAATATGTTTATTAATTAAATTCTCTAATTTCCCATATTAGTAATATCTTTCTAATGCAATTAATTATGAGTTCTAATTATTATCGTGGTTATATTTTAATAAGATTGAAGCAAATAGGGAAGGAATGGAATGTCGTGGACAAATTAAATAATTTATCCGCTACAGAACCCGATGAAGATTGGAAGGTTGGTTACGTGATTCCTGTATATGGAGGATGGGACTTGGTTGTTGAATGTAAATTTCGGAAATTGCATGAGTTAGATAAAATTGTCGCATACCTTAGTACTGAAAAAGACTTGAGTTCTTGGATTGAAGAAACAACGACTTTAGTATCGAGTAAACCAGAGGTTATATCTTAAGACAATGTCCTAATTCTGTTATTTAAAATTCTTGGTTTTGTAAATTAAATCTGAAAGTCCTATTGAGTTTTAATATTTAATAGATCGTGAATATGTTTGACACTAACAAATGATAAATCTTGAACAATCATATCAGCACTGCGGAGTTCAACAATGTCATGAGTTGTAGTTAAGGCAATACATTTCATATTTGCTCGTTTTGCTGCTTCTATGCCGACAGTTGCATCTTCAATCACCAAACAATTTTGCGGTTTTACATTAATATTTTGAGCAGCCATTAGAAATACATCGGGAGAAGGTTTTCCGTCTTGGACTTCTGCAGCAGTTATTATGGTGTCAAAGAAAAGTTCAATTTTAAGAGATGTTAAGAGCAATTTTACGTTTTGTGGAGGCCCACTGGATCCTACTGCTAATTTGAAATTTGTTGATTTTAGATCCTCTATTAATTCTATAACACCAGGTAAGGGTTCGATTTTATCTTTTACCATTTCTCTGTAATATTTTTCCTTTAACTGAGCCCATTTTTCAACAAGATTCTGATCCACTTTTCTACCGACTAATTGTCGAGTAATAGGTACGCTTTGTTGGCCAAAAGTAGCTTCAAAAAAACTCTTTTTGAACGTTTTTCCAATTTCATTTGCCATCTTCACCCAACTTTCATAATGGATTGGTCCTGTATCTGCCAACACTCCATCCATATCGAATATTACAGCATAATCTTGATACATCTTTATCTTCCTTGTTAATTATTGATTTATTCAAGAGGAATAAAATATTTTAACCATGCGACAATAAATTACTAGTAAGACTCCGTGCTAAATAATAAATATTTTCATTTGATAATTTGGTCCTGTGATCTAGCCTGGATTTATCCTTTTCACGTCTTTCCGAAATGGATGCCAAGGGGTGCCCGCTTGCGAAGCGGGAGTTCGAGGGTTCGAATCCCCCCAGGGCCACTATCAATGAAATAATGAATCTAATCAATGTAATCCATTATTTCTGAGATGTTGTTTATTGTTATATATTCTGGTCCTACTATTTCTTTTTCATAAGGAAATTCATATTTTCTTTTAATGAGGATTGTCTTGAGGCCAGCTCGATAACCTCCCATTATATCAGCATACTCATCTCCACAAATCATGCAAGAATCAGGGCCTTCTAAACCCATTTTTTTTAATGTATAATGAAAAATCTCTGGATCTGGTTTTCTCTTTCCAAATTCTGCAGAAGTAACTACTGCATGAAAAAATTTTCGTAAATCATATTTTATTAACAGTTTTTCTATAGTAGCGTGGTGAGGATGGTTAGAAAGCACTGCTAATTTAATTTCCTTATTTTTATTTAATTTTTTCAGAGTTTCAGCTGTTTTTTCAAAGGGATACCATTCTTCTTCTTCACATGAATGATAAACATCTCCGAGTTCTTCATACTTTTTTGAGTTTAAGTTTTTTATATTAAGCATTTCGAGAATTTCTTTAAAAATTTCTGTTGTTTGATGTTCAGTTTTTGTCTTAAAGCTCTCTTTAAAGTATTTTGCTCGCTTTCTATTAAATGTTTTAATGATGAATTCAGCATCTTGTTCATTTTTAATGATATTAGATCTTTTTAATTCATCCACGGATTTGATTAATCCTTCTTTATAGCAATTAAGATATTTTTCAACGGATGCATCTTTGAATTCAAATAATGTAAAGCCAAAATCAAAGATTAGCCCCTTTATTTTCATTATATGGTTATAATTAAATACTTCAAATTTTAATTTATCTCTGAGTAGATATGTTTATTAATTAAGTAACAAGAATAGAATATTTATTGTGAATCCTATTTTATAATAGAATCATGGCACTTAATAAATGGCTCTCAGATCCAGAAATAGAAGAAAGAAGAAAAAAGAAGGAAGATATGTATAATTCTTTACCAGAAGAACAAATCCAAGAATTAAAAAAAGAGTCAATTCGGAAAATTAAAAGAGTCCAATCGGAGAAGGAAGAAGTTTCAACTGAAGATTTTTCGGATAACATTTTGAAAGATGTCATTGAATTTAAGAATTGGGTTGATTCTCGAACATATATAAAAGGGGATATAGAAAAGATTGAGACTTGGATTAAAGTTTTATATAAAAAAATGGTTTCTATAAACAAGGTATTAAATAAAGATAATTATGATCAGGATCTAGTTGAGGAATTCAGAAAGATACCAGTTGATTTTTTAGAGGAACAAACTAGATTTGCTGTAATAAAGAAGCTGCGAAATACAAAAAGAACCAATTCTGATAATTATTTCTTGCGAAAGTTAAAAATGGTTGTAGAAATGAAATTAATTGAGGCAAAATATTACAAGATTTTGAAGAATATACTAGATTAATTAATATGATTAATTTCCATAACATTTTTTATAATAGTTTGATTAATGTAAAGTACCATCGATAAAACCATTTACAAATTTGCGTTAATCATGCGTATAATATGTCCTTTAGCGGGAGTAGGAAAAGGTTTACAACCATTTACATACTCTAAACCAAAAGCATTTTTAAAAGTGGCAGGTAAACGATTAATTGATTTTAATTTAATAAAACTCATGAAGAGCTTCCCAAAAGGGACTAAAATTTGTTTTATAATAGGATATAAAAAAAGACAAATTCAAGAATACCTAAACCAGAAGTATTCAGAGTATTTTGAGTTAGAATTTATTGAACAACAGCCTTTAGGTTATACTGCCGAAGAACCTTTTTTTCCAGGTCTTGGAGATGCTATTTTGTATGCTAAAGAATTCGCTTTCAATGAAGATATATTTATTTTTTTAAGTGATAGAGTACCATTGGAAGATTATTCTTCAATATTAATAAATTTCCATCAATGCGATTGCGATGGAATCGTAAACGTTAAAAAAGTAGAGGAACCGCAACATTATGGTGTCGTTAAACTCGACAATGATGATTTTTTAACTCAAATTGTTGAAAAGCCAGCAATCCCTGAATCAAATATTGCAGTATCAGGAGCCTACATCATTGCTAAATCGATAATTAATCGATTATTCGAACTCTTAGAAGTTCAAAGAAAAAAGACTCTTGAGAATGGAGAAGTATATCAAATCACACCTATCATTGATAAATTAATCCAAGAAGGCGCGAGAATTAAATCGAATGAAATGATAGAAGAAGTTTTGGATTTTGGGAGACCTAAAAGCCTTTTAAATGGAAATCGATTGCTCTTATCAGAAATAAAGAATCATGATCCAATATATGAAGATCTCACTAAGAAGGGCATGATTATTGACACAAAAATTATTCCGCCTGTTTATATTGGAAAGAATGTAAAAATAATTGATTCTGTAATAGGACCAAATGTTTCAATGGGGGATGATCTCGACCTTGAAAAATGCATTCTTTCAGAATCTGTAATAGGAGATGGAGTACGATTAAAAAAGATTATATCCTCAGAAAGCATAATAGGAGACTATTCCATACTAGAAGATCTAATAAAAAATGGAATAACCATAGGAGATGCTTCATTCATTACAACAAGTAATAATAAATAAATAAAAATTGAATATTTTAGGCTATTTTTGGCTTTTTATCTTGCCAAGGAGCGATTTCTTCGAAAGCGCTCGAAACTTGAAGAACTGTTCTTTCATCATAGCGCTTACCAACAATTTGCATTCCAATTGGTAAACCAGATTTAGTCCAACCACATGGAATTGAAGCAGCCGGCAATCCTGTCATGTTAAAAGGATATGTATATGTCATCCAACTCGTAATACTTAAAGATTTTTTACCGATTGTTGGAAATGTTGTCCCTGATTCTAACCATCCCGGTTTGAAGGCAGGGCAGGGAAGCGTTGGTGTAATCAAGACATCGAAATTCCTAAAATATTGATACATGACTTCGTAAACTCGCTTTCTTTGTTCTCTAGCTTTTCCAATATTCATAGAACTATTATCTAGACCTAGTCTTATTGAAGCAGTTAAATCTGGGCTAAGGTCTTCAAATCTTTCTTTATAATCTTTTTGTAAATCATAAGCATACCCTATACTAACCAAGGTTTTAAATGCTAATTCGGGGTTTCTTATTTTTAATTTTGCTTCTTCCACATCCCAATCATATTGTTCAAACTTTTGAATAGCATTAAGAACGTTCTCTTCAACTTCTTCTTCAAGAGCTTTCCCAAAGCCTAAGGTCATTGAATAACCAATCTTTAATTTTTTTGGTTTATCTTCAAGTATTTTAACATAATCTATGTCATCGTCAGGGAAAGAATTACTATCAGCGGGATGATGTCCTTTCATCACATTCAACATTAAAGCAGCATCTCTCACGTATCGAACAATCGGTCCATAATGATCCATTGACCAAAATGCAATCCCATCGTGCGGGTATCGAGGAATGCGTCCAAATGTTGGTTTTAACCCATAAACGCCACAACAACTACTGGGAACCCTAATTGAACCGCCTCCATCTGATCCTAAAGCTAAAGGCCCCATTCCCGCTGCAACTGAAGCTGCTGCTCCTCCACTTGATCCTCCGGAATTTGTTTCTATATCCCATGGATTCATAGTTTCTCCAAAAAGCTTATTTTTTGTAAGAGCGATATGTCCGAATTCAGGTGTATTCGTTTTACCTAGTATAACACATCCTGCCTTTTTCAATCGTTTTACAACAATCTCATCATCCTCAGGAATAAAATTCTCGTGCAATTTTGAACCATAAGTAGTTCTAATGCCTTTTGTTTGCATTAAGTCTTTAATTGAAGTGGGAATTCCTGTTAAAGATCCAAGATTTTGTCCATTTTTAATAGAGTCATCAGCTTTTTTAGCCATTTCCCTTGCCATTTCAAAAGAAGGAGTACAATATGCATTGATTATTGGATTAAACTTTTTGATTCTTTCTATAAAAACCTCTAAAATCTCACTCGAGGTTTCTTCTCCATTCTTTATTGCTTCTGCCATATCTACAGCAGACATATAGTAAATTTCTTCCTTATTCATTAATAAATCTCACAAAGTTTGATTTTTTATTATATATATAGATGTAATTTATTGATGTTAAACAACTATATATTGATTGTGTCTAGTTATTCATGCAAAATATGTTAGTATTTACAAAATCTTAGATTTAAGGTAAATAAAATATTTATTTATCAATATATTATAAAGAATTATTATTGATCGAAAATTGATCAAAATTAAGCTCCTATTGATGACCTTTGAATAAAAATCACAAAAAAGTATTGGGTGTCGTTTTTTTAAATCTCCTCATTATTTGCTTTTTTTTCAGCGTTAATGTAAATGCCCAAGAGTATACTTTACAACTAAGTATGAATGATGAATTTATATGGGAAGTAAAAGAATTAAATAAAGATAAATTTGAATACACATTCAATGCAGAACCCAATTTTGATGTTGGAGATCAAATAAAATTGGTTGTAAGAGAGGTCACGGATATAGAAGGAATTAGATGGTCAATTGTTGTTGCATTTTGGGATTTCGGAACTGATTGGAATGTTGATGGAGAGATTGAATACTTGAGTATAGATAAAAATCCTATGTTTTATGATGATTATCTCTTTGTTCCGACTCCTGTAGATGACTATCTTGAACTTGCCATTCTAGGTTTACCAACAGATTATTATTACAGCCCTCCATTAACTATTGGAAGACAAGCAAGGAGCGATATAGATATTAGTTACAGGGTAGAGAAGTCCTTCGATATTAATGGGATTATAACTTCTGAAACTTACTTCGATGAAGGAGATTCGGTTATCGTTAAAATGGAAGCAACATTTTTCTTAGTGCCCTTAGGATTCTCTTTTATAGGATTTATGGCGATAGGGATAATTTCGATGATAGCAATATTCCTTAAAAAGAATAAAATAAGATTTGGTTAGCTAGACATTTAGAATTTAAAATCTCTTTGATATGCGCGATATCCCAACTTTAAAAGCTTTAAACTTGACTTGTTAAGTTTATTATCCACCTCAATTCCAGAGCGTGGATTGTTCATCATGTCATGATAAAGAGCATAATATTCATCTGCGGATGGATTTTCTTGAATTAAGTCAAGAACAGCCTTTTCTGTGAAATATAGAATTAAATCAGGTTTGAAACCGGGGTTTTCTTCAGTCATTTCTAAAGTCTTAACATCTTTTTTAAATAAATAATAATGTAATTTAGCATATTCTTCATGTGTAGATTCTTCAGTAATAATATATTCCCAACAAGCGTTAATACTAAGATGTCTCATCAAATCAGAGTTCTTTGAAAAATAAGCTTTTAATTCCTCGTATAATTCTTTAGCTTCCATATTTATAAAATGGTAGTAGGTTATTTGATATCCTTAAGATTTGTCGGAGTTCCATCATAAATATATTTTTGATATACTAACTCTTGGGGATAATATTTACATCCAGAGGGATAAGCGGAATCTTTGATCCCACCTAATGCAACGGTTATATCTGTTAACATGGGTCTAGCATTAATATATATATTCGCTGCTTCTAAATCTCTCTTGAAAATTTCGATGTCATTCAAATTAGAAGTGTACACTACCGCTCTCATACCATAGTTACTAGCATTTGCGAGTCTAATAGCATCTTTTAAACTGTCTGCCTTAGTAATTGAGCGTACGGGTCCAAAAGCTTCTTCGCGCCATAAGAACGGTGCTTTGCTTAAATCTTCGCATAGTTCAGGTTTGATTTCTACTAGTGTGGGTTTATAAAATAATCCATAATCTTCACCAGTATCAATTTTATCGCCACCAGTATATATTTTGACACCATAATCTTTAGCGTCAGCCACCATGACCTCCATCATCATTAGTATTCGGCGACTTCCTAATGGTCCAATATCAACAGTGGGATCTGTGGGATCACCGTATCTCAATTTTTCAATTTCTTTTATTAAACACTCCACATAATCATCATAAATATCCTGGTGCACTATAATTCTCTTCATGCTAAAACATTGCTGTCCACTGTTAGTATATGAGGCCATGGCATTCCACTTTGCTACTTTCTCTAAATTAACATCATCCATTACTATTCCAGCATCATTTCCGGCGCACTCAAAGAAGAATTGTTTAAAGGGTTCGGTGTACATCGCGACACCCATTGATTTATCTGCTGTTTTTTTCAGCAGCCGTCCATATCTCACAAGAATGTCTTTTGCCGTGTGCGAGGAGGTAACCGTCATGATAATCTTGATTAAATGAGATTTAAGAAATTCATCCACGGCCCATTCTCCTGGCGCGATTACCAAATCTAATGCATCTAACCCCTGCAAATCAATATCCTACATGTTTGAATATGATTCTAACATGGTTAATTGGCATGCGGTAGATGGTTTAACAAGCGCACCATTTCCTACTAAATAATTAGCACCCATCTGATAAAGGGGAAGGCTAATTGGAGTGTTTCGAGGAGAAATACACGCAGATAATCCGTGTGGAATGTATTTTAGTATTACATTTTGCTCTCCTTCAATACCCGTTAATGGCTTGTCTTTTATAAATTGATAATACCAATCACAGAAACGGAAGCCCGTAAGCACAATATTCAATTCCCATTCCGAATATTTGATCGGTAAACCTCCTTCTGCTACAACTAAATCTTTTAGTTTTTTCTTTTTAAATCGCATTTTACTTGCATA
>DAOUVJ010000012.1 GCA_030667705.1 Promethearchaeota archaeon
TTATAATTGTATTCTTCTCATCAATAATGTAATATCAATAGAAGCACTATTCCAAGAACTCCCTGCTTGATCATCATTTAAATCTAAAGTTTGTGTTAAAGACTTTGAGAACATTTTATTAATTTCAATTATAGTAATGTCGGAAGCATTAATTGTAACATTTGTAAAAACATCATTTGCTCCATCAGAAGTTCCTAAATCTAAAATTCCAGCATTTCCAGCAGTTTCTTCAAATATTATTCTTTCTAATATATAACCAATTGGAATAATATCAGTCCATAATGTATCTCCAGTAATTGTTTTCTTAATTACTTTTTCAATATGATTTACAGGAAGATTTGTTGGGATTGCTCCGGAAACTTCTCCATGTAATTCATTTCCACTATTGTCAAGCCATTGATTATGACCAATCCCTGGTTGTTCAAGTTGGAGAACACAACCAATTTGAGTTACTGAAACATTATCAATTGTACCTGTAAAATTACCACCTCCATAGAATAACAGTCTATTTGATGCTCCTATATCAGTACAAACAAAATCATATGTTTTAGACCCGTTTCCAGTTACAAGCCCTAAATTCTGACCAGTCCCGATATAAACTTCTAAACTTCCACCAGTCAGGGTAAAGTCAAAAATAAGCCTGTATTGTTTACCGAGCTCAAAGACATTATCCTGATGTAATGATGTTCCTACGGTTGCCACCGCTACCCCCGTTGATGCATCCCATCCAGCAGAGGCAGTCCATCCAGTAAAATCATTAGTGGCAAAATCACCATTGGTTACAATTTCATCCTGACTTGCGCCCAAATATTTATAAGGAACTGGCGCTCCATTTTTAATTTTACGGTACTCCTCATAAGATAATGCCATATTGAACTGTAATAATTTACTATAATTACCAGAAAACCAACTTGCACTATTTAAATGACCAACATTAACAATACTATCCACATCAAAAGAATCTAAATCGGTATACGACAATGATTCTAATGTGTCATTATGATAACAATTCAATCCCGTTCCTCGGATTCCAATCAATGCAACGGTTTGTTTGATATCGATAGTGGGTACCAATGTCGAAAACGAATTTGATATTAATGTGCTTGCACCAACTTCCATAAAAAAGAACAAGACGCTATTTATAATTCTAAAATCCCACCGATTATCTATATCATCATAACTTGACAATATAATTCGAGATCCATCGACCGCGAGCGGTTCAATTTCAGCTATAATGGTGAAATCATGTGCACCAAATTTCAAGTTATCATTTTCCGCTAAATTGATTTCAGCAGCCGTCCCATCAAAATGATATCCTTGCCCATTTGCATTTAAGTCAGGGATGTTTTGTAATCCCAAAGCATAATTTCCATTATGATCTACATCTCCCGTAAATTCCCCAGTTATAGAACGTATATCATCTCCCGCATAAATTGTTTTGCCTGCCATTTAAATTATCCTCCTCATAATTATCGTAATAGTCAAACTTGCACTATTCCAATCTCCACCGGTAGCATCATTCAAATATAAACTTTGTTCTGCACTTATTGAAAATGTCTTATTAATAACTATCGTAGTCGGTTGAGAAGCTGCTATTATTGCCAATGAAAATATATCATCATTATCTGAAGTTGTCCCAAGATTTAAAGTTGCTTCATTTCCTGCAGATTCTATAAATATTATTTTCTCAAGTTCATATTTAGCGGGAATAATATCAGTAAAAGTCGTATCCCCTGTAATGGTGATTATATGTCTAAATCTCTCAACATTATCAGAAGGGAGATTTGTTGGGATTGCTCCAGAAACTTCTCCATGTAATTCATTTCCACTATTGTCAAGCCATTGACTATGTCCTATTCCTGGTTGTTCTAATTGGAGAACACAGCCGATTTGAGTTATTGAAAAATCATCTAAAACAAATGATAATCCACCCAATGATGAAGAACCCTCAAAACTGATTGTGTTTGCACTTTTGGTACATAGAGATTCATAGATATATGAACCGTTTGACAAATTAATAAAAGCACCCAAGTCACCTTCAAATGGATAATTGATTCCCCCGTCTCGGATTCCGATCCTTGCCACTCCGGCATTGTCCGATATTGTAAATCCTATTCTATATTTCTTGCCGACAACGAGATTCAACGGTTGCTCAATTGCACCCAAAGCAATCCCATCATAAACGGCTTTCCCCGTTCCCGCATTAATCGTCCATACGGCATCTTTCGTCCAGTCAGAATCGGCATCAAAACCACCATTAGTTACTTTCTCTGTTTGATTTGCTCCCAGATATTTGTAAGGAATTGGCGCGCCGCTTGAGAAGGCTTTTACTTCTAAGGCTGTAGGACATTTATTAAGAGCATAGAATTTATTGACTGCACAATTTAGGAAACTACTTATAGGATTAGTATTTGCTAGGATAGCACCAATATCCCCGTTATCAATTCCCGTGGTATCTGCAAACCAGACTGTTTTATCTAAATCTGTAATAAATGTAATTGGCTCCAATTGCCCATTAATATATAAAAATGGGGATGTACCGTCATGAGTAAGAAAAATTTCATATTCAACATCTTCCTCAAACAGGTTATCGGTCGAAAAATGCCATTGCATTGTAGCCGAAATAGAGCATAACCCCTCTATTTTATAGTCTGTGTCGGATATTCTTAAACGTAAATATTCGTTTCCATCAGTATCCGCAAACGACCAAATTGAATTATAATTTTCAGTGAAATCATGTATTTGCCCCTTCCAGACAATTGCCCCTTCGGTGTTATTCACATTCACCAATTCGACCGCAAGTAAATCAATATTAATATAATCATCCTCACCGTTAAGCCAATATCCCTGACCTTTAGCATTTAAATCAGGAATGTTTTGTAATCCCAAAGCATAATTATTATTATGCCCCACATCTCCTGTAAATTCCCCAGTTATAGAACGTATATCATCAGAAGTTCGAATAGTCTTAGGCATTTAAATCTCCTCTTTAATTTCTATTTCAAATAGTATGAGTAATTCTACTTTACTCATCTTTTCATTATATTCAATTCCTTTATTGTCTAAATATAATTTAATCTCAGGAACTGACCATCTTTCATCAGGTATCTCATTTTTTACCATACTTTTTTCTCCATCAGAAAGATCCTCATGAATTACATTTTCAAAAAAGAATCTACGATCCCAAGCAATACATTTATTATTAGAATCATATAAATTACCAACATAAGATTTCTCTGTTATTAAAGTAATTTCCATTCTATTAATTTGATGAAATGATTGACCATCTTTATTAATAATTTGATAATCTAATACTTCTTTATTTATGTTCATAATTTAAATCCTTCTATTATAATAAGGGAATTTATATATTAGTTTGATTAAAATAATTTATTATATTCATAATTGAATTCTTTCCATAATTAATGTAATATCTATGGAAGCACTATTCCAAGAACTTCCTATTTGGTCATCATTCAAATCTAAAGTTTGTGCTGTATCTGTGCTAAACATTTTTTGAATATCAATAATAGTAATATCACTTGCTGTGATTGTTGCTCCGGTAAATATATCATTATTTCCATCAGAAGTTCCTAAATCTAAAATTGCCTCATTTCCTGCAGTTTCTTTAAATATCATATATTTAAGAACATATCCTGCTGGAATAATATCAGTCCATAATGTATCTCCAGTAATTGTTTTTTTTATTACTTTTTCTTTATGATTTGTATTGAGATTTGTCGGTAATGCTCCATCAGCAGTTCCATGTAATTCGTTCCCAGAATTGTCCAACCATTGATTATGACCAATTCCCGGTTGTTCAAGTTGTAAAACACATCCGATTTGGGTACATGAGATATTGGTTACACTTCCAGTAAATGTCGTAAGAGCATCTATATATATTAGACTTGTCACTGCTTCAGATACAAAAATTTCTTCGGTGAATACTCCATCACCTGACCGGATGGTACCAGTAACCACACCACCTACATTAATTCCAATAGTCCCGATGCTATAGTTTTTCACCTCAAAAGACACTCTATATACCTTCCCTACTTCTATTCCTATATCCTGATATATATTTTTTGTGTCTGCCGTGCAATCATATTCATTATTCACCCCATCATACACCCATCCAGCGCCTACCAGAAAGCTATCTGTTGAACAATCACCGTCAGTAACCATTTCATCCTGACTTGCGCCCAAATATTTATAAGGAATGGGAGCACCAGAAGAAAATGCTTTTACTTCAGTTTCAGTGAGAGCAAGGTTAAATATAAGATAACGACTCATGTCACCAGAAAACCATGCGCCAGATCCACTATAATTAGAACCAATGCGTCTTATTCCTGTAGGATTGATGGAGTTACTCACATCCGTTAAGTCTTGTTGTATACCATAAGTTTCTTCAATTCCCCCAAGAAATAACTTTAAACCCGTTATTGAATCTCTATCCATCGTTACTGCGATATTATGATATTTATTATCGGCGGTAACGGCGGTTGTTCCTTGTACCGACACTGTATTGGTATCATCACTAAAATATGCATTTAATATTCCAGAGGCATGAAATGAAATAAGTGCTCTGCCAGCAGTCCCACAATCAAATATCATATTATCGACACCAACATTTCCGGAATTTCGAGCCGACACTATTAAACTCCAATCAAAAAAACCCGGTATTATGTCGGCATTTGCATCTATATTAATAATATTATCAATCCCATCAAAATAATATCCCTGACCATTCGCATTTAAATCAGGGATGTTCTGTAATCCGACAGCATAATTCCCAGTAAAATCTACGTCATCTTCAATATATGATCCGGCTCTTGCCCGCCATCTTGTATCTCCACCATTTCCAGTAATTAATATAGATAGATCATTGGCTGTGTAAGCACTACCAGCAATTACATAATCATAAAATGTTTTTGTTTCTTCAATATAACAAACTTCATTTGGTCTTCCTGCTGCTTTTGCTTCTGTTATAGTTGCAAATACTAAATCTTTTATTTGTTTTTGATTGAAAGCCATATCAATATTTTCTCCTTAAATTTTTTTAATATTGAATAAAGAATTATTTATATTTCAAATTATTAATTCTCATAGTCTTTTGATTAATTATCTATCATGCTTTAGTTTAGGATAGGTTTCTTAAAAAGGAATACCTAAGGTCACTTAAAAATTAAAACCCTTTAAAACCTATCATGCTTTGTTCTAGGATGAGTTTTAACATTCATTATTATTTAATAGAAGAAATTTAAATTTATCTATATTTTGATTTCAAAGAACTAGGGATTTATTAACTATATTTAATAGGAACTTCTATTTCAAATACATCTCCAATATCCATTGCTAAATTTATATGCATAGAATCTGCAGAATCCCAAATAGCATCTGTATTTCTAATTTGCTGTGCCCCATTTAATCTAATTCTGACTAAATTATTTACATTAAATAATGCGGCACCCGCGTCAAGTAAAACCGTGTCGGCAGAATTTGTGGATGCTCCAGATGCCGCCCCACCACCGGTTGATAATGTAATTACTTCATTTGCAGCAAAAGCGGTCGTTACGGTAAATATTCCACATAATGGTTCTTGGACTTTTGGCTCAACAAGATTACTATCATTATTTCCCCCTTCTAAATAAATAGTGGGAATATGTGCTTCCATATATAATTTATTTACATGAAATTCAATTGTATCATTAATTGCAGTTAATGTTAAAGTTCCATCACTAGCAATATATATAAAAGAAATCTGAGTATTTTCAGCCGCCGAAGCCCCTACATTGGCACCCTCTGACACGCCATTTGAACATTGTATTAATCCAAATACAGTTTCGTCAGAACTTGTTTTTATTTCTTCATGTGTACTTTCATCTCTAATTCTAATTAAATTGAGAATATTTCCTAATGAATCTGAGTGGCTCGTAATCGCCGCAGTACCAACGGCTCCCACTATTTCAGCCGCACATATTCCCCCATTTGTAATTGCCGTAACTGGAGGACTTGCATCTAAAACTGTTAATACATCTCCGGCTAAATGGGTAGTAGAATCTACAAGAACAAAATTCGCAGAACTGACATTTACACTTTGAACTTCATCAAAAGGCATTTGTAAGATTTTTCGTCTTTCTAAATAATCTTTCAATGTTGTATAATTGCCGCCAGTATCTGGTCTCAATATATTTATTTGTCTTGAATTAATAAGCATTTGGATTTTTCCTTCAAATTTGTTTTAAATATTTATATGGGATTTAGATTTAACTTAGAATTATAATTTCATCTCCGGAATCTACAATGATATCTAATTGAAAACTTGTTTGACTTTGCCATGTTACATGAACACCTTTTGATGCATATATTCCATTTAACATAATTTTAATATATTCTGTATTATTGAATAATAATTCACTTGTTTTTAAATCTCCATTATCTCCAGATTTAGTATATGATACTCCGCTTGCGGTTGTGGAAAAATTAGTTGAGGCAGCTATTGTCCCTGTAATACTGATTATTGTAGTATTCTTAGCACTTTTTAAATTAACTTCCGCAATTGCAGATTGTGAATTTGTAGCAACTATGTCATCTACTGGGGTAAAAGAAATATCCTCTGCATCAACCGCAGATATTGCTGTCCAAGAAGATCCATTCCATATAAACCATTGAGCCTCGCCATCTGACATTGTAATTCCATTTACTTCAATCGTATTTTCTCCTGTGGAATCTTCAACTACCACAATAAATCTTTTAATTACTAATGTGTCACTTGGATCTTGTAAAGTTTGTGAATTTCCTGCGCTGTTTAGTGTAATTTTTACTCCACTAAATTCATCAATAATTATAGTTGAAACTGCTTCATTTATTCCTGGATCAATAGAAGTTGTGATATTTAAATCTTTTGTCATATATCTTAAATCATTATATCCTCTATCCCCTACCCCATGTTCATCTACAGGATCTGTACTTGCTTTTAAAGTTGTAAATGCTGCAGATTCTGGTGTATCTTCGCCCAATGCCGGTGGAGTTTTTAATTCTTCTGTAAGATTAATTCCAAATCTATGTGTCCCTGGCATTATAAATACCTCATTTTAAATAGTTAAGTTTTTATAGTTTGTTCCAAAAATTTCTCATCTTTAGATTCTTATTTTAAATTTTTAAATATTTCAGATATGACTTCTTTGCTTAAAATTATATCTTTATCAATTTCTATGGAATGTCCTTTTTTATATTTTTCATATATCCATTTAGGAATTATTCCATTTATATTTATAGCTGATCCTGCAGTTCCTTTAATTTCCCCATTAGGAGAATATAAAACACATTTATAAACATCAAGCCAAATACTTGGTTTATATTCTCCATATTCTATAAATCTAATATCTCTATTTTGATTCATTACTTTTCTATCACTGGCTATACAAATATTAGATAAAGGATCATCACTAAAATCATTATCTATTTTAAATGTTGGATCCAAATGTGAATTTAAGATTATTTCTCGACATGCTTTATTAGCAAAAATAAAAGAACTATCTTTATCTTTTACCCATAATGGTATTGAAAATTTATTAGTAATTTCTTCATATATTTTATTTTTTTCAATATCGGTTAAACATTTTTTTATTTTAATTTTAACTTGATCTAATTCTTTTATTGTATTCTCATTTTCGTTTAATACTTTTACTCGAGAAATAATATTATCCATTTGGTTTTGAAAAAATGAAAAAGTATACATTTAAAAAATTCCTTTCTGTTCTTGGTAAAAAGAAAGATCTTTCTTTTCAAAAACTTTTAAACATGCATTAACCACTTCAGGATCATATAATTTGTTTTTATTATTTTTAATTTCATCTAATGCTTTATCATTTCCTAATGATGCTCTAAATGGTCTATGTGATGACATTGATTCAACCACATCTGCAACAGAAATAATCTTTGCTTCTGGTAATATTTTTTCCCCTAAAATTCCATTAGGATATCCGCTTCCATCAATTCTTTCATGATGTTGATATACAATTTGAGCTATTGGCCAGGGAAAATTTATAATTTTAAGTAATTGATATCCATTTTCAACATGACTTTGAATTAGTTCATATTCTAAATTAGAAATTTTCATAGGTTTATTTAGAATTTCAATTGGAATTGTCATTTTTCCAATATCATGTAATAATCCAGAAATACGAATTCCAACTATTTTTTCTTCACATAATTTCATTTCTTTTGCAATACTGACTGAAAGGGATGCTACTCTTTTTTGGTGACTTGCTGTATACGGATCTCTGTATTCTCCTATTAATGATAAAGTATATATTATTCCGCTTAACATTGATTGTAATTCATATTTATCATTTATTGATTTCATATTTTAAAATGCTCTATCTTGAAGATTTAAATAAATCATTTCTAATTGAATAGTTCCAGTATTATTTACCAGATCTTCATTTTCAACATATAAATATAATCTATTTGTTAATGAGTCATCTCTATTTCTAATTATAAACCTATCAAAAGAAGTATCAATATTAGATAAATTAATATTAGTATAATTAGCAACTTCATTTATTGTATTTAGTTTTGTAATATCATTTTTATTTAAAATTCGAACATTAAAATTTGTTGATAAACATGATATATTAAAAACTATTATTTCAATTGCATAAGAAAACCCAGTCATAAAATTTTTATCTGGAGTGTGAATATAAGAAGATTCTTCAGTTGCTAATCCTGGCAATTCAATTGTTATTAAACTAGTACTATCTGAATTTGCTAAAACTCCTATAGTATCTTCCCATCTTGATATAATATAATTAGGAATTGAATTTGTGATTACTTTATCTTGTATAGTTGCTATTGACATAATTTTAATTGCTCCTTTTCTGTGGTGGTAATTAATTGGTTGGGTTGTTTAATTGATTCGATCATAACACTATCTCTTTCCAACATAGTTTTAAAATAAGAACGAATTGAATTAATATTATTTCTTTTATATATTTCTTGAGTTAATATGGTTCCCACACCAAATAATTCATTATTGGATAATGAAACAAACCATTTAACTGGAATACTAATTCCACTATTGTTAATAACATTTCCAGTAATTTCACAATATTTTGAGACATCCTTTTTATCTTTAAAATCATACATAAATTTTTTAAAATCAGAATCTATAAAGTCTGACCAATTTTTACCAACAATATTGTTTGTTTCATATTCTAATATTTTTATTAAATTAAGACTGCAAGATTTAATTTTCAAATTTCTGTCAGTTGATATAATAAAAAAATTAGAATTATTAATAAGTAAATTCCATAAAGCAGATTCAGCCAGATCTTGTTCTTCATGTAAATATTTTTGATAGGTAGATACTTTAAGAAGAATATTAATTCTATTAAAAAATGTTAAGAAATCTAATGGTTTTGAAACAAAATCATATATGTACTCATGTTCATCTTTTGATATTTGTTCAAAAAATTCATATGGAGAAAATCCTGAAATATATAATCTAGGAACTCTAATTCCCATATTTTGTAAATCTAAAGATAATGAGATCCCACTTTCATTATCTAATCTTATATCTATAATAAATAAATTAGCTTCTTTTAATAAATCATGACTCAAGAGATCTTCTGAATATTGAAAATTATAAATTTGATATTTATCATATAAATGATTACTAATAGCTTCTAAACTATATTTATCATCATCAATAATAAAAATTCTCTTATTCGATTTAAATTCCATTCACATAGCCCCTACTTTTTTTGCAATTAAATCAATCAAATCAATTTTATCAACTATTTTATATATAACAGTAATTAATGATATTATTATAGTGCCAAATGCAGCGTAACCTAAATATGTTCTCATATTTATGCCAGTATGTTCTTTTGAAAGATTAACATGTTCTAAAGATGCGGTAGATTTTAAATTTAAATAATCCCTTTTTAAACCTTCCATATTTGAATTTAAACTTACGGAATTTTGAATATGTGTTTTTATATCCAATAAAATTTTATCAATAGCTCCACATAGTTCTTTTTGTCTATCTAAAATCTCATTTTGTTTTTCTAATAATTGTTTTTGATATTCTAATAATGTTGTATTAAGAGTTACACTATTTTCATATGATTTCATTAAAAGAAAAAGATCATCTCTGCTGAGAATGTTTTTATTATTATCTGTCATAATATATTTTATCCTTAACTATAAATATCTTTTATATAGTCGATACTAACTATTGTATAATCATGATTACCATCTTTCAATTTTAATTTTTTGACATTATGATCTTGTCTATAGTCAATATGAATCCATTCATTGAATTCAAAAATAAGAGTTCTAAAAGATAGAAAATTAAATATCCAATTAGCAATTTGAATTAAAGGAACATTTTCTAATGATTTAATATCTGCAGCTTCTCCTTTACAATGATTACTATATTTATATCCTTTAATTAAATCATTTAATTCTAAAGAACGAAACCCACTTGAAATTTTTATTCTTCCAAATTTATGTCTAACTGGTTGTAAAATATTAATTGCTAATCTTTCAATATTTTTCCATTGAGTTTCATTTGGAATATTTGGAGTATTATTCTCAATAGCAGTTTTTGAAAATGTGAATTCTCTGTATTTAAAATTTAAAGCATTTGGTATTTTATCATTTAGATTTCTCATTTAGTTCATTCCTTTTCAAATTATTTTTGAATATTTATAGTTAAACTTTTTTAGAACTTCAATTTTCCATTTGTCTCTCATAATTTTAGATATATAATTTTCATTAAAGGCTTTATTTTTTATAATATATGAAACTTGATTATTTGATATTAGTATTTTTTTATCATTAGAAATACAAACTGCATGGCCACCTTTTTTACCAACCAAATGATAAATCTTTGATTTTATATTAATTGATTTTAAAAGAAATTTTCCTAATACGGCTGCTCCATCACAATCATCTTGAAGATTTCTATCTAAAATTGTTATGACCCAAGGAGCCCAATCTTTTAAACTATCTCTTTTCCATTCAAAATCTGTCATAATGCTTTGAATATTACGTATATTGATAGTTTTAGATTTCAAATTGGATTTCTCTTTAATAGCTTTTTTGAAATGGAAAATATGAAATGTCCAATATAGAAAATTAACTATAAATGACCAAATGGGACAAAAAATATATATCCATAAAAATGTACAAATTAATTTGGTTTTTGACATTTTAAAAACTCCCTTCCTTTAGAACAATTTGCTAGTTCCAAAACTTTCTTTATTCTCATATAAAGAACTTAATTTATTCCCAATAAGACCTTTATTGGTATCTTTAATATAACTATTCAGATTATGTTCAAGAATTTTTAACTTTTCAAGAAAATGATATAAATTTTGAACAAGACGAATTTCAATTGGATCCGGATCTATTTTATTTTCTAATTTTTCTAATAATTGATTAATAGCTTGGGTTGCATTTGGAACATTATTAAAACTTTCTAAAAGTTGTTGAGCAATTCTTGAACTATTTGTTGCCATTTTAATGTCTCCATTTTAATGTTTTTAAATTTAATGTTTTCATATAGGGAAATATGTATTGATTTTATGTTTTTGGAAAATCTCACTATGAATAATTTCAATAGGTTATAAGTTTTGAATTTCAAAAATAACAATCATACATATTTCCCCTTATAAAAGTTTTATAATTCATATAATTTTGAGAGTTATTTTTTAACATATTTTTTATAATATGCCTTTAATCGAGATGGGGTTAAACTCATAACAATACAACCAATTCCCCCAAAAAAAGACATAAAAAGCTGAGCCATAATAGCTTTAACTTCACGGTAAAAAGTATTTTGAGATAAATCATCTAAATGATAAATCTCATGAACTATAACAGACATTTTAATCCATTTAGGAAGATCATCCCTAATATAAATTATATTTTGATTATTTATTGCTTTTCCAAAAAATGGATATAAATCTTCTTTTGGAAGAAATTTAATTTTAATCATTTTATACAAACCACCTTTTTACAGTATTGGCTTTTTATGTTATTTTTTTAATTGTTCTATTCTTTGTAATTGTTGTCTTTTTTCAACAAAACTTTCAAGATTAACTCCAGAATTTTTACCTAAAACTTCTGCAACTACCTGTACCCATATATTTTCATTTCTTTGTTGTTCTTGAGCTTTTTGAATTCCAATAATACGATTATGTAAATCTTGTATCATTAAAAAAGTTCTTTTGGGAGCACAATCTTTTATTAATGTTGGTTTTTTCTTATCTTGAGTCCACCAAGTTTCCTGATAGTTTGGACATTGGGAAGGGTTTCCTCCCAATAAATCAAATAATTTACATTCTTTATGATCACATGTATTTTCCATTTAAAATTCCTTTCTTCAAATTTTCAATTATAAAAATTAATCTTTTTCACATATTATTCCCACTGCAGCCAATGGCCTATAAGTATTTCCATGATTATGAGATTCTCCATCAAGTCCGTCAGCTGAACCATCTCCTGTATCGTAATTATTATTAGCACTGGTATATACAGTCGAGCCACCAGTATGTTCTGAATTTTTATTATATACATAAGTATAAGTATGAACGTGAGGGGGAATTTCTGCTTTGACTAAAATATGTCCCGGTTGTTCCCATGTTCCAGCTATTTCCCCTCCACTTACATTATATTCTTGAGATCCCCCTTTGACAGCAAGAATTGAATCTGCAGATGTTGAATCTATTGTCCACCCTACAGGGGCACTATCTTGATAAAAATACATTTTGGTTTCAATGTCAAAAAGCTGAGATTCTATTTCTGAAATTTCAGATTCTATTTCTGAAATTTGTTCATCTTGAGCATCATCTCTATTAATTCCTATATTTAACCATTTTTCTGTGGTATTGACCAATGGTGATCCACCAAAACATAATGCATTTGAGGAAGTTCCACAGCCACCCACTCTATATTTTACTTCATTTAAAGAATTTGTAGTTGCCCAAATAGTTCCATTCCAAATCTCAGTTGTATCAACTCGAGTTAATACATGTCCTCCAAAACATAATGCATCTGAAATTGTTCCGCAGCCTCCGGTCCCATATTTTGTTTCATTTAAAGAATTTGTAGTTGTCCAAATAGTTCCATTCCAAATCTCAGTTGTATCAACTCGGCCCAATGCATATCCACCAAAACATAATGCATTTGAAATAGTTCCACAACCGGCTACATAATATTTTGTTTCATTTAAAGGACTTTCGATTGCCCAAATATCTCCATCCCAAATCTCAGTTGTGTTAATGGGTGAAGAATTAGTATAGCCACCAAAAGATAATGCAGCAGAAATTGTTCCACATCCACCCATCCCGTGTTTTTCCTCACTTAAAGAACTTGTAATTGTCCAAATAGTTCCATTCCAAATCTCAGTTAAATCTGAAAATATTACAGTTTCAATCATTCCGCCAAAACATAATGCATCTGAGGAAGTTCCACATCCACTAACAGCGCCTTTTGTTTCATTTAAAGAACTTGTAATTGCCCAAGAAGATCCATTCCAAATCTCAGTTGTGTCAATATAACTTATAGTATTATTTCCGCCAAAACATAATGCATCTGAGGAAGTTCCACAACCACCCATTCTATATTTAGTTTCATTTAAAGAACTTGTAATTGTCCAACAATTAATAAAAGTCTTAGTTTCTAATCTTTCAATTTGCTCATCTTGGGTATCATTTTCTTCAATTAATAAATCAACATTATTAATTCCTGTATTTGCCCATTTTTCTGTGGTATTGACTAATGGTGCGCTTCCAGTGGATCCACCAAAACATAATGCATTTGAAATTGTTCCACACCCACTCAATCCATATTTTACTTCATTCAAAGAATTTGTAGTTGCCCAGACAAATCCATTCCAAATCTCAGTTGTATCAACTCGACCCAATGCATATCCACCAAAACATAATGCATTTGAAATAGTTCCACATCCTGCTAAACCAAATTTTGCTTCGTTTAAAGAATTTGTAGTTGCCCAAACACTCCCATTCCAAATCTCAGTTGTGTTAATGGGTGAATAATTAGTAGATCCACCAAAACATAATGCATTTGAGGAAGTTCCGCAACCAGCTAAATCATCTTTTTCCTCATTTAAAGAATTTGTAGTTGTCCAAATAGTTCCATTCCAAATCTCAGTTGTATCAACTCGGCCCAATGCATTTCCACCAAAACATAATGCAGCAGAAATTGTCCCACAACCAGCTAAACCATATTTTTCCTCACTTAAAGAACTTGTAGTTGCCCAAATAGTTCCATTCCAAATCTCAGTTAAATCTGAAAATACTCCTGAGTCAATAATCCCACCAAAACATAATGCAGCAGAAATTGTTCCGCAACTCCCAATAGAGGATTTTGTTTCATTTAAAGAACTTGTAATTGTCCAAGAAGATCCATTCCAAATCTCAGTTGAAGAAAGGTCTTCTGTATTAGCATGTCCACCAAAACATAATGCAGCAGAAGAAGTTCCACAACCGCCCGTTTGGTATTTGGTTTCATTTAAAGAACTTGTAATTGTCCAACAATTAATAAAAGTCTTAGTTTCTAATCTTTCAATTTGCTCATCTTGAAAAACATCATCACTAAGTAATTGGGTAATATTATTTTGATTTGGAGATGAATAATCATAAGAATTTGATGTGACTCTAAATCTTACTCGATCTCCGGCACCAATTATGCCAGAATTAAATGTAACTGAAAAATTAGATGATTCTTCATAATCCCCATATAAAATCTCACCAATAACTTCATTAGATCTAAGCAAGTTACCATTTAAATAAACCTCTAATTCAGAGGTTCCAATATTATAACGAAATCCAGTATTTATTACTTTAGTAATTTCTTGAATACTTGAGACAATGTATAATTTATCTCTTAAAACATTTGAAGCTCTATTATAATCTGATCCACAAGGAATTCTTTTTGATTGATTATCATTCGTTTCTCGAATATATGGCATTTTAGTTCGATCTCCTTCTAAAATATAAATATAAAAACCTTATATTAGGGGGTTTATTTGAAGATGGATATAAGGGGTTATGTGAACTATTTAAACCGTTAAAAACCTATTATACTTTGTTCTGAGATAGGTTTTATATCTTCCTGGTTAGTATATCTTGAGCTATTAAAACTGGACAATTTAATTCATGATTAAAATTTTTGAAATCATTTGATTCTGCACTACAATATGCGCATGAATATTGAAATTTAATATAATCACCAGAATTAGAAGTTGCTTCAATACAATCTTTAAGAATAACTTTAGCAATTGTTATTACATCTTGCTCATTAAAATTACACATAAAAAATCCTTTCAAATAAATTTAAGCCCAAGTACTAAACATAGATGAAGTTGAGGCATTTGTTTGAGAATAATATGTATTTACATTAAATCTAAAATAATTGATAGGTTGAGGAATTCTTCGAATAATTTTTAAATTATTAATTAAATCTACTGTGTTATTAATCTCTTTCATTTTGTCTTCATTTTTATCTTTGCTTAAATCTGGATGATATTTAAAAGCCAATTTCTTTCTTTGGTTTGAAATTAAATTTTTAAATTCTTCTAATTGTTTAGATATTAAATCAAATGAAAGATTAGGATTAAAACTATATGAATTTAAAGGAAGTTCTAGTATTGTGAGAGCTTCTTGTATAGATATTTCTTTTTTATTCGTCATCAGAAATTTCCTTTTTAGTTTTCTCTTTTAAAGATATAATTGATTTAAAATCCTCTTTAAAATTACAATTAGTACATTCTTCTGGAAGAAATAACCCACTTGTGGACTATACATTTTACACTTTGGACATATTTGCAAACGTCCCAGTTTTGTAGGCATAATATGTCCTTTCATAAATTTATGTTGTTGTCCAGGTTCCTTTTCCTGAAACTATTCCCCATGTCACAATTGAATGTATATATTCTAATGTAATAGTAGATGCTAATTCTCCAGCAATAGTACAATAAATAGTTCCTCCAGCATTTGAATCATCTATTAAATCTGAGTCAGAAGTATCAATTGTTACTCTTCCCGATCCATTTTTTATAAAAGTAATTCTTGCCCCATTTTCAGAAATCCCAACACTCGGTAAAGTAAAAGTTTTATCTAAAACACTTGTCATTCTTAAAGATTTATCAAAATCAGAAATTGTAACTATATAATCATCTGTTTTAGATAATACTGGAAATTTTGGACTTAATGTTTGTCTTGAGATTTCTTTCCAAATTAAATTATTTGAATCATAAACTAAAGTTAATGAATCTCCAGATGAAGGAATAAAATCAAGACCATATGCTAAATGAATATTTGCATTATATTGAATTATAGTATTTATATCATTAAAAAGTAATACAATTATAATTCCACTTGTCGAGTCAGTAAAATCTGTAATTGTAGTAGATCCAGTATTTGTAATATGAAGAATTCCACATTGTTTATCATTTGAATCTAAAACACTCGGAGATGTGTCCCCATCTATTACCGCTCTTGATCTTCTTACAAATCCAATCCAATTATCTAATTCACTTATAGATGTTTCTAAATTATCTCCATCATTAATAATAGTATTTGATGGATAATTCGGAGTAATATCAGAATCTCCATCTGACCCAATAAAAGCTTGAATATTATCTTTACATGTTTCTAAAGGAATTAATAAATTTGGATCTCCATCATTTTCTATTAATGGGGCAGTATATAGATCTGCATATAAAGTTTCTATATTTAATTCATTATTTGTTGCAATTTGATTTGATATTAAGTCAGTATTTAATTCATATAAAATACCATAATCTTCAATACTTCCTGTTCCTGTAAAATTACACCTAATTCTTAAATCTTTATTATTTGTTCGTGAAGTTTGTAATCCATTTATAATAGCAGAAGACCCTGAAATAGTTCCAATTATAGTTTCTCCATTTGAAAAATATTGGGCTCCAGTTAAATCATGAATTAATAAATAAGTTTCATAATCAGAATTTACAACCGCCGTCGTCCCAGAAGATTGCCCAACTATTATTTCTCCTATTTCAAATGAAGATGTTGAATCTATTGGAATATTTGCAGTAGAAAACCAATGAACCTCATTTAAATTAATTGGTTCCCATTCTTCTGATTCTCCATTATTATTGACATACCAATTTTGTACAGATGAATCTTTTCTTCTGGATAATTGGCATGCAACTAAACATGTTCCATCATATCCATAAATTGAATCTTCATCTAGTAAATTTGAAGATTGAAATCTTTCCCCAAAATCTCCATCAATCTCATGGTTAATTGTATCAAGATTTGCGGTAGTATTTATTTGATCTACATAATCTAAATTTACAAATGTGTCCATTGTCAATCTTTGAAATATGGAAGCTTGGAGAAGATCTTGATATGTATCATAAAAAGATGGGCCAGTTTCTCCTCCTCCGCTTCCTTGAGAACCCGGTTGAAACCAAAGATCTACAATATTTACACCGGTTGAATCAGAAATAGCGGATCCTACAAATTGTGTAAAATTAGCCGGCAATAAATCTGTCACGGCTCCAGCTGTCGTACTTGAAAGATAACAAGATTCTCCAATTTCAATTGTTCTTCCTGGTTCAACAGGAACTCCTTCTATTAAACCAAATAATCTCACTTGGCCGGACCCATCTTCTTTTTCTCCAACTTGAAGAACAGCACAATTGGCCAATGTTGAATTAGAATTTGCAATGGCAGGAAGAATTGTTCCTGAATATGTTAAATATCCCATTTGCCCGACTTCACAGCCGGTAGTTGTAATTCTATCACGAATTGACGAAAATTCTTCCCATCTAGTTGCCATTCCCCAATATAAAGCATCGGTATCTCTACAATAAATAATTTTTGCTTCATGTTCATTTTGAATAAAAGTCGGGAGAGTATTTTCAACTCCAGCAAATAATGGAGAATACATTCTTCTATTTTCTGTATTTTCTGGATCAAAATCATGTAATGAGTCAATTACATATTGCCCACCACTTAGAATTACTTTTACACATTTAAGAAAAAGATGTTCAGAATTTTGAAAATAGAGAGATCTTTGCGCAGGCCTGAGAATTCTAATTCTTGATTGAGGGGGAGGTTTGGCTTTAAGATAAGTATATTGAAGACATACATAATAGTATCCTTCTGTATTCATTCCTGGGGAATCTAAATAGAAATCTGAATCTGATAAATCTACTTGAAAATTTTCGGTTATTTCAATAAGAACGTCATCCTTCATTGCCTGACCAGTTCCAACCATTATGGTGGAAAGTGGGCTTGTACTATCAGAAGAAACCTCAATTGCATGGGCGCTAAACAAACAATTAGTGTTATTAGAAATCATTCTTGTAATGCGATTTACAATATTTGAATCATATGAGGAATAGGGATCTATCGATCTCTCCTGAGTGGGAATTGTTGTTATTGCCATTTTTAAATAATCTCCTTAATTTTAAATAAAGTATATCTTTTTTCTATTCTTCCTTTAAAATATAATTCACATATCTTAAAAATTCGCGCCTTTGGTATTATTTTTTTGTTCTATATTTTTATCATTATTAGAATGATAATTCTTAATTTTAAAAGTCTTTCACTAAAAAGATATTAAGAAAAAATTTTAACACGCGAGAACATATATAAAAATATAATTTTAAAAAGTTTTTACTATATATATTAATAAATAGAAGAATAGGAATATTGTTTGAATTTTTTAGTTTAAATAAGAAAGGAGGAATTTTAAAATGGTTAAGAGGAACTTTGGAGTATTTGGAATGTTAGGCGGATTAGGAATATTTATTTTTTTAATAGTTTCAGGGATAATAGGCGCTTTCTGTTTTCCATATGCACTTAATACTTGGTTGGGATATTTTAATAAACCAGAAACAGTTTTATGGTGGCAAGGGATGCTTCTTGGATTTGTTCCAATTATAGGGCAATTATCTATATTTGCTGCATCTTTAACTTGGATAATTATGTTATTTTTAATGAAAGGATAAAATTATGAGGGCTGCAATTTCATTCATTTGTTTTGCTATAATATTTGTTGTTCTTATCTCTGCAGGGGTATACACTTTAATTTTTAATTAGGGGAATATGAAGAAAAATATTGTTTTAATAATTTGTTTTATAATAGTTTTTATAGGTGTAGTTTTTGCTACTTATGGAGCTGTTCAACTTTATGAAAGACCAAATAGAATAAATTTAGAAAACCAAGTTTTAGAACTAAAAAACCAAATTTTAGAACTAAAAAAATCTAAAACTACCGAGAAAAATGAGGACCCTCAATTCTAGAGGGCCCTCGCAATTAAAAATATAGTAATTGGATGGAAAATATTTAAATCGTTTTATTTGATGTATTATTAATTTGTTCTTAAATAAAACAAGATTAGATTGTTAAGCACTATCAAATATAGCCTTTTCAATTTCAGATGGAGACAATGAATAAATTTCAATAATTTTCCATCCATTTTCCATTAGTTTTTGATTTCTTTGAAGATCAATATATAGGTCTTTATTATGCCAAAAAGTTTTTGGAAATTGAATATTAACCTTAAGTATGGGATCTGCAAAATCAGATATAAATTCATATTCAAGATGATTAGTAGAAGATAATTTTCTAATCAAATAATTTTCCTGAACATTCATATAAAACTTTTTTAATATATTGAGAATTTCACTTTTTTTATTTTTAATGGGATCAGTTTCTTTTGAGGGCATCTCAATTTCTTCAAAAATTGGTTCTTCTTCAACAAATATCTCTTCAGGGAAAGTATGCACTATATCCGTAATTTCTTCCCTTTTTATTATAGACTCTTCAGGAAAAGCTATATCTATAAGGTCTATAATTTCTTCACTATTTATTATAGATTTCTTCTTTTTAAAAATTTCAGTTTGTGCATATTTTAGTTTTGCTTTATATCTAGAACTAACAAGAGGAGCATCTGGAAATCTTAATCTATAATCTGCCATTTTAACATTATGCATATTAAGATGACCCCATGTGATTGTTTCAAAAGATTTTCCGCAAATTTGACATAGAACTTTTTCATTTTCATCTGTTTTAGGATACGATAATTCACTCATATTTAAAATTCCTTTCATTGGTTATATTTTAAACTTCAGTTTTTATTTTATAATTTGTTCTCAAAAAGGAGGTAGAATGAAAGAAGGAAATTCAATTACTCATCATTATGTCATTGCAATTAAATGTTATGAAATTGACAATCCAAAATTTGGACAAGTTTATATGAAATATCACCCTATCTACTGGACAAATAAAGATAGAGATAATTTTGCAAATGCAATTCAATTAAACAAAGATAAATTACTCCCTTCTGGAGTTTCAATGAGAGAAGCTTTGAAAATATGCAATTGTGATGATTCTCTTTTTAGTTTACATGCTTTGAAATTTGGCGCAAAAGCAAATTCATGTACAATTCACCACTTTGAGTCAAAAGAAGAGATTGAGGAAGAATGGTTTGATATGTTGGCTGAAAATTATAAATCAAATAAAAGATTATTTGAACAGTCAAGAATTACTTTATAAATTTATTTTAAATATTTGAAAGGATTTTATATTATGACGAGATACGAAATAAATAAGAAATGGAGAAAGAATCATCCTGAAATTTGGGGCAAGGGAAAACAAAGATATTATAACCAATTCAATAATAATAATGCCCAGAGACGCGAAAAATGGACAGCTGGGGATATAAATTTAATTATAGAAAAAGAAACTTCTGATCGTAATTTGTCCAAACTTCTTGGGAGATCAGTTCTTGCAATTCAAGTAAAAAGATCGAGTCTTAAAAATGGGAGGTAAAATGTCAGAGGATTTTCACATAGCTTATTTTGATGGTGCATGTAAACCAAATCCTGGTCAAATGAAAATTGGGTTTCTGATTAAAGATCCTAATGGAAAAAACATAATAGAAGGAACTGAGAAAATGGGATTTGGTACAAATAATCAATCTGAATATTTAGCTTTGTTAGAACTCTCTAAACAATTAGTTAAATTAAAGATTAACAATGTTAAAATGAAAGGAGATAGCCAGCTTGTTGTAAATCAAATTAATTGTGATTGGAAATGTGAAAATTTATTTTTAAAAAGATTAAATTTGCAAATTCAAGAACTTTTAAAAGAAATTCCAAATTGGTCTTTAGAATGGGTTAGAAGAGATCAAAATAAAGAAGCAGATTTATTATCAAATTAATAAAGGAGAAACATTAATGACAAAAGCAAAAAAATATACAATACATTGTGGACAGTGTGATAGTGAAATTAAGGATCTTTTATTATATTCAACTTATTATAGATTTGGAGCAGATTATAAATATATGGTTAATAGGTTTAAAAAATTTGACGAAGAAAGTTTTAAAGGAATTCCAACAGAAATAGCGATCAAGTGTCCTATTTGTGGAGAATTAAGATCCAGATTACCTTCCGAATTTAACAGACACATTCATTTTAATCGAATTGATTTTATTGGAGAATATAATAATCAGGTGAAAGAAAAATATCACTATGGAAGATTTTATTTTAAAATAGTTTCACCATTACCAATAGAGAAAGAAATAAAGAAAGAAATAGATAGAAACTATTTCCAAAAATTAATAAAAGAAACTTATGATTTATATGGTGATATTTTATATAGAGATTTCTTAGAAAAAATTAGAAAAAAAGAACTTTCACCAATGCATATCATTGCTATTAGTTTTGATGATTTGAATAACAATATTAAACACGGAGGATTTGTTAATTATATTATTAACTCAAAGAGTAGACATGATATAGATAAAATGATTAAATTTTTGACATTAAATCAACAATTTGATACATCCTTATACGAACAATTTGATGTATCATTACAAGAGGTTTTATATATATTAGAAAAAGTTTCAACAACATTAAACTATTTTCAAATAGGGAGGGGGAAAATTAAAAATATGGATATATCTTATCGAATTTTATTTGAAGAAAAATTAAAAAGTTTCTCCGAAAATTCTTTAAGATTATATGATAATAGCTATAATATAGTTCGGATTAAGTTTATGGAAAAATTCAATGAGTTGCTTCAATCAAACCCAAAATTTTTTTAAAAAGGAGAAATTATGAAATTGGAATTTTTGATTATTGACCCGCAGAATGATTTTTGTGAACCCAGTGGAAATTTGTATGTTCCTGGTGCTGAAGAAGATATGAAAAGACTTGGAGTTTTAATTAAAAGATTGAGCTCAAAAATTGATGATATTCATGTGACTTTAGATACTCATCATTTTATAGATATTGCTCACCCAATCTTTTGGATTAATTCTGAAGGAAAACACCCTCTCCCCTTTACAATTATTACAATTGATGATATACAAAATAGTTCATGGAGAACAACAAATCCTCAATTTCAAAAAAGAGCAGCTGAATACATAGGAAAACTTAATTCAAATGGAAGATATCCTCTTTGTATTTGGCCATACCATTGTCTCATTGGATCATGGGGTCATAATGTTCAGTTAGATCTTTATAATGTTTTTCTTGAATGGGAAAAAAGTTTTGCAATGATTGATTATGTGACCAAAGGATCTAATTTTTGGACTGAACATTATTCTGCAGTTCAAGCAGATGTTCCTGATCCTCAAGATCCAGATACAATGTTAAACATAAGATTAATAGAAACTTTAGAAAAAGCTGACATAATTGTTTTAGCTGGGGAAGCAAGAAGCCATTGTCTTGCAAACACAGTTAGAGATATTGCCGATAATTTTGGAAAAGATAATATTCAAAAAATGGTTTTACTCACCGATGCAACTTCTGATGTTCCTAGTTTTGAAAGTTTTGGTGAAGAATTTATTGAAGACATGGTTAAAATAGGAATGCAAATATCAAATACAATTGACTTTTTGAAATAAGGAGAAAAAGTGAAAGAAAATAATGAAAGTCTAGTATCAATGTCAAAAGATGATTTTAATAACAAAGTCAATCCAAAAAAAAATTAAAAGTGTAGATGAATTATTTCTTTTTAAATGTGAATGTGAAAATATTCACATGAGGCATAGCGGATATGTGGAAATGCTAATGCCATATATTCAAGCAGATAAAGAGAAAAAAGTTACAAAAGATTCTCACCAGGTTATGATTTGTACTAATTGTAAAAAATGCTATATTTGGTATTCTGCTCAGATGTATGATATTACAAATTTTATTGATTTAGAGGCTTGGGATAAAACAGAAAAAGATATGTATCGAGCTACTGGCCCTGGGGGAGATTGTTAAATAAAAAAATTAACTAATCATTAAAAAGGAGAAATTTAAATTATGCCGAGATTAATGTCAACAAATGATACAGAAATTATTAATATTCCCGGAGCAGGAAATTTTCAATTTTCAGCAATAAGACCAGAAAATCTTGATGGATCTACTGAGTATACATTAGTGACTATAGTGGTTGATATATCAGGAAGTGTCGTCAATTTTGCTGATAAACTTTTAGATTGTATTAAATCTATTATTAAATCATGTAAGAAAAGTCCAAAACCTGAAAATCTTCTGATAAGATTTATTACTTTTAATGAACATATTAAAGAAATCCACGGGTTTAAACCTCTTGGAGATATTGATATAAGTAGTTATGATAAATTTTGTCCAATGGGATTGACTTCTTTATATGACGCAACATTTTCTGGGATTGCTGCCACATTGGCATATGCAAAAAATCTTATTGATCAAGATTTTGATGTGAATGGTTGCGTTTATATTATTACCGATGGGTTGGATAATAGATCTACAATTACCCCAAATCATATTCTTAAAGAAACTAAAAAAGCTATATCTGGGGAAGAAATTGAATCTTTAATAACTATTCTTATTGGGTTAAATGATCCGATTTCAGGATCAGGGTATTTAACAGAAATAGTCAAAGCTCTAAAATATTTTAAAGAGGAATCCGGCTTAACTCAATTTATAGATATTGGGGATGCTACTTCTAAAAAATTAGCTAAACTTGGTAATTTTATTTCTCAAAGTATAAGTAGTCAAAGTCAATCTTTGGGAACTGGCGCAGGAAGTCAACCTTTAACATTTTAGAAAGGAGAAGAATGGGATTTATAGAGCAAAAAACATTTATTATTGATGACATGGATGAAAATTGGAAATTTTTTAAATTGGAGAGAAAAAATAGAAAATTATATCCTTTAGATTTCACACAGATTCATAAAGGTGATATAATTATGATTCTTGATTTAGATAATGAGTGTCCAATAGAATTTAATTTTAAATCTAATATTGGATTGAGTCCATATCTAAAGGTGATCCATGGCCCATATTTCTCGTTAGATTTACCAGAAGGAACTGAAGAAATTAAATGTATTTCTTGTTTACATTTAAATTAAATATTATTAATTTTAAAATGGGAGAAATTCATATTGTTATATTTCTCCCATTTTAGAAAGGGTTATGAAAATGGAGGAGATATAAATGACAATTAAAAAACATGTGGGAAAAACAATTAAAGATTTAAAAATTCACCCACTAACTTCTTTGATCGTTGATAAATCTATAGATATAAATCCAGCTATTGATGAGGTCAAAAATTTTTGGAATTATGATTTAATGTCAAGAAAACCTGGTCCGGCTTATACAGAAGACGGAGTATTTACTGGAACAGATCTTGATTTGGCATGCTTTCTTTATGCTCTTCTTGAAAGAAAAGCTGTCATTAATATTCCAAAATACAAAACTTTTAGGCAAACAAAATTTAAGGAAGGACAAGTTTTAACATCAAAAGATAATCGTCATGGGGTTGTAGTTGGGGTTGTAGCCAATCAACATAATTTTACTTTTTCTGTAAGAATTAAAGATATGAATGTTATGACTACAAATGATGTTGGAGATTACAGAAATTTTGCCATGACAGATTTTGATGGTGAATGGTATGATGGGTGGAAAACAATTGAATTTCTTCCAAGTGTTAATGAAAATAAATTTATAACCGAAAATGAATTATGGTCAAGTTCTTCAATTATTTTTAAGAATTTTGTTCATCCTAATAGGTGGACGTCTTTTTTTGGGCAATATTATTTTGTTACTAAACTTTTAATTCAACGTCTTGTTGAAGAAAGAAAATATCTCAATCTTGTTAAAAAGAACATGCTTGAAGATGGTATCAATTATCCTGTAAGTGATGGGCTTAAATTTGCCCCTAAAAGTTATACTGATAAATCTGTAGATAAAGGAAAACAAATTAAAGTTAAATCTTTTAATGTAGAAATTGATTTTCCTCAAAATGATGAAAGTAAATTTCTAAAATATGAATATAACCAGGATAATCTAGTTAAAGTAACCAAACTCTGGAGAAAGTTTGGAACAGATATTACTAATCTTAGATTTATGACTCGAGTAACTGAATTAGCTCATTTTAATAATCCTGGAAGATTTCCTCATTGGCTAAAAAATATGAAATGGGAAAATGATTATAAACTTAAAGGAAAAAAAATTAAATGGGAGCGTCTTGTTCTTTTTCAACCGGGAGTAGGGGAACAAGCCATAGCAATTCGTAAAAGAACATTTGAAAAAGCAGAAAGGGTTTCTGAAAAGTTTGAACAATAAAGTTAATTTAATTTAATAATATAAAAGGAGAACTAAAACTTCTCCTTTTTATATCTTATAATAAAGGAGAATAAGATGAATGTTGATCATTTTTTAAAAATAGGAACAAAACATAAAGTATGTGAAGATTATATTATATCAGAATCTGGAGATATACCTTTTGTTATTTTATCAGATGGATGTTCTTCTTCTAAAAATACAGATATTGGAGCGAGAATATTAACTCAATTAACAGCACATTATTTAAGAACAAAATTATTTCCCGTAAGTGAAATGGTCAAAAGAATAATTTATAATGCTGAACTTATTAGAAACACAATGGGATTAAATGTTTCATGTTTAGATGCTACACTTATTGTTTCTTATATTGTGGACGATTATTTTTATGTATATATGTATGGGGATGGTTATTTGATTACTGTCGATTTGGATAATGAAATTTCTTTTTGTGAAATTTCATATGAAAAGAATGCTCCTTATTATCTTAGTTATGAACTTGATTTATATCTAAATAGTTTTTATGAGGAAAGTTGTCCTGCAAAATATTTAACAAATAAATTTGGAAATTGTACTTGGGAACCATATAATTTACCTTTTATAAAAAAATTAAAAGTTTCAGATTATAAAAGCATACTTATAGCTTCAGATGGAATTGACTCTTTTATAAATAACAAAGGTGAAAAATATGGGATTGAAAAAGTTTTAAAAGAAGTGACCTCATTTAAAAATACTAAAGGAGAATTTATTAAAAGAAGAATGGGTAGTAAGAAAGGAGTTATAAATACTTTTAAAAAAGAAGGAGTAACACATTATGATGATATCTCAATAGGAGGATTCATATGTTAGAATATTTAGAAACTATTCAAATATTATTTATCATGATATTTTTGTTATTATTTTCGATTCTCGGAAGTATCTTTATTTATAAACTTAAAAAATTCAAAATTAGAACTATTACTAATATAGAAAGATGGACAATATTAGGTATTGGAATTGCTGCAATTATTATACTTATTATATTATAAACATGAAATATTTTATAGGGGAGGTAAAGAGGTAGTACATTATGATGACATCTCAATGGGAGGATTCATATGTTAGAATATTTAAAATATATTGAACTATTACTTTTAATAGGTATAGGGATATTATTATTTTCAATAATCGAGATTAAGTACAGTCTAATGAAATTTAAAATTAAACTTATCACCAATAAAGAAATTGGAATAATATTAACAATTGGGATTGTTGTAATTATTACAATTATTATTTATAATTTGAATTGAGGATAAAATGAAATATTTTATAAGGGGAAAAGGTGAAGTAATATTAACTCAAAATGATTTTGTTGCAAAGGGTGGAGAGGGGAGTATTTTTAAAAAAGGAAATACTTCCTATAAAATTTATGAAGATCCTAAAAAAATGATTCCAGAAGCAAAAATACACGAACTCCAAATAATTCAAAATCAAAATGTTATTAAACCAAAAGATATAATATTAAATAATAAAAATACAATTGTTGGTTTTACAATGGATTGGATTGAAGGAATTCCTTTATGTAGATTATTTACAAATGATTTTAGAAATAGAAAAGGAATAACTGAGGATACTATTTTACAATTAGTTGAAAATATGAAATTAATTATTAATTCTATACATAAAGCAAAATGTTTTATAGTAGATGGTAATGAATTTAACTATTTAGTTGATAATAAGAAATTTATATTTCCTTATTTTATTGATGTAAATAGTTATCAAACTCCTTCATTTCCTGCTACAGCAATTATGCCATCAATAAAAGACTGGCACACAAAAACTTTTTCAGAATTAACAGATTGGTTTTCTTTTGCAATTATTTCATGTCAACTTTTTATTGGAATACATCCATTTAAAGGAAAACACCCTAAATATAAAAAGAATGATTTTGAAAATAGAATGAAAGATAATATATCAATATTTAATCCAAAAGTTAAAGTTCCTGCTCCAACCAGAAATTTTAATCTTATTCCATCTAAATATATGGCATGGTTTATTGATCTATTTAATAAGGGAAAAAGAATTGAGCCACCTGAATTACCAGGATCTATTACTAAAATTCAAGTTCAAATAAAATTAATTCAAAGTACAAATAATTTTGAAATTACATTTTTAAAAGAGTTTGGTAGTGAAATATATTATCATTCGATAATATTTGGTTCACAAGTAACAAAAACTAAAGATAAACTTTACATTGGAAATAGAAATTTTAAAGTAGACCAGGGCACTGAAATTCTTTTTACTCAAAAAAATATAACTCCAATATTAATAAAAAGAGATCAAAATAAAATAAAATTGAAATGTTTAGATAATAACAAAACTTTTTTATTTCCAGACTTAAATTGTCAAGATTTTATGATAATTAATAATATTTTGTATATTAAAAATGAAGGAAATTTTATAGAAACATCTTTCATTGAGGCTTCTAATAAGATAACTCTTATTATAAAAAATACTTGGAAAATTATGCCATATTCAAGTATTATTTTTAGTGGGGTAATATTTCAAAATGTTCTAGGAAAACCTTATTTAGTAATTCCAATTCCAAAAATAGATGGTCTTAGTTCTTGTATTATTAAAGAAATTCCTGAAATTAAAGATTTTAAAATTATTGAAGCTAAACATGATTGTGGAGTTTGTGTTCTCATTGGTTTTAAGAAAAATATTTATAATAAAATTATTTTAAAATTTGATACAGAATATAATAAATACTCTTGCAGAATAATTGAGGACATTGCTTCTATTTCAATTAATTTTATAACCTTAAAAAATAGCATAGTTCTTTTAATGAATGATGACAAACTAGAAGTTTTTTCTAATAACATATCAAATTCAAACATAAAAGTTTTTGATGACCCTGATATAAATTCAACAATGATGCTTTGTAAAAACGGAATAACTGCTATGTTTTTTAAAAAAAATAAACTATATAAAATTAAAATGAAATAAAGAGGTGAAAATGAAATATATAATCAAAATACTGAATCTGCAGCAACAGATATCGGTACATATTTTTAATCGGAAGGTGTTATCTTTAATTGGATCTGCAGAATTGAGTGAATTTCTTGTTGATGGTTGTGAAAATAAATTTTATTTTAGTAGATTATTTGTCAAACCTAAATTTCGTAGAAAAAAATTTGCACATACCTTAATGAGGGAGGTTATAAAAATAATTGACCAGAGAAAAATTGATATAATTCTTGAGATTAATCCTTATGGAGATCTTAGTTACAAACAATTAGTTAAGTTTTATCAAAAATATAATTTTGAATTAAATGATGATGGAGATTGTTTTATAAGAAAACATCAAAAATTAAAGGAGAATAATTATTATGATTGATTATCAAAAATTTGCTCCAAAAAATATGTCAGTAAAAGAAAGAAGAAAATTAGATGTTGGAGATATTTTTTCAAATTCTGCAACATGTTTAATATGTAATGATACAATAAGATCAAAAAATAGACATGATTTCCAAACGTGTAAATGTGGAAAATTAAGTATAGATGGAGGAAGTTGGTATCCCAAAAGAAGCTTTAAAAAAGAACACTCATGGAAAGATAATATTGAACTTTATGAAATAATGGGGGAAACAATATCATGAGTGAACTAATTGTAGAAATAGTTAAAATTAAAGATATTACAAATCATCCAAATGCTGATAGGTTAGATTTAGCAACTATAAAAGGGTGGCAATGTGTTATTGCTAAAGACTCATTCAAAAAAGGAGATAAAGTTGTTTATTTGCCAATTGATTCTATATTACCTTTTGAAATTGAGAATAAAATCTTTCCTCCCGAATCTAAAATTAAATTAACTAAAAGTCGAATTCGAACTATTAAAATAAGAGGTGCTATTTCACAAGGAATGATTGTGCCCTTAAAATCTCTTGGTTTAACTGAAGATATTAAAATTGGAACTGACGTTAAAGAAAAATTAGGAATATTAAAATATGATCCTCCGCCACAAAAAGGAACTTACATAGACGGAGGAGTATCTAAAGTTTCAAAAAAACAAAAGAATCCTCATTTTAAAAAATATACAAATATTGATCATGTTAAAAATTATCCAGAAACCATGAAAAATTTAAATGTAATTATCACCGAAAAAATTCATGGTTCAAATTATAGAGGTGGTTATGTTAAAATTGGACGATTAAATATTTGGAAGAGATTTCTAAAATTATTTAGTTTAGTACCTGAATATGAATTTGTTTTTGGAAGTCATAATGTTCAATTACAAGGTCTTTTAAAACATTTTAAAAAGACTTTTTATAAAACAAATATTTATTTAGATATAACTAAACAATATAATCTAGAAAAAAAATTAAAACCATATGAAGTTATCTATGCAGAAATATATGGTTTTAACCTTCAAAAAAATTATAGTTATGGATGTAAACAAAATGAATTTAAAATGGTTGTTATTGATGTAATGATATGTGATAGATATTTAAACAAAGAAGATGCTATTCAATTTTGTGTAGAAAGAGATTTACCTTTTGCTCCAGTTTTATATAAAGGAATTTACAGTCAAGAAGTTATTGATAAATATGTTGATGGTAAATCAGTATTAGCTCCAAAATATCAACCAGTTCGTGAGGGAATTGTGATTACAACTATGCAGGAACAAATTACTCACATAGGAAGAGGAATTTTAAAATACATAAATCCAAAATATTTATTAAAGGATCAAAGTGAATGGCATTAATTCAGAAGAAAGGATTAAAAATGAACTCTTTTAAAAAAATTAAATTTTATATTTATAAATTTATAACTAATGACAGCTGGGAAGATATTTCTTATTACCAAATACTATCAGGGGAATTCATAAGAGAATTCCAAAATAAAGTTAACTGGGCTGGAATTTCTTGGAATCAAAATCTGTCAGAAGAATTTATAAGAAAATTCAAAGATAAAGTTGACTGGTATGCGATTTCTTGTGCTCAGAAACTACCAGAGGAATTCATAAGGGAATTTCAAGATAAAGTTAACTGGAAAGGGATTTCTTGTAATCAGAAACTTTCAGAAAAATTTATAAGCGAGTTCAAAGATGAAGTTAACTGGTATGGAATTTCTTGTCGTCAAAAACTTTCAGGGGAATCCATAAGAGAATTTAAAACCAAAGTTGACTGGGGTGGAATTTCTTGTAATCAAATACTTTCAGAAGAATTTATAAGGGAATTCGAAGATAAAGTTAATTGGTTTGGGATTTCTTATAACCAAATACTTTCAGAAGAATTCATAAAAGAGTTCAAAGATAAAATTTATATAAAAGTTCAAATGAAAAAACATCATAATAAGAGAACAAAGGATCAAAAAATTAAAGAAATAAAAGCATATGCAAA
>DAOUVJ010000204.1 GCA_030667705.1 Promethearchaeota archaeon
AAAGGCGACAGGAAAAACCACTGAAGAATCTGTAGCTCTCATCCGTCATGCTCTGGATAATGGCGTTAACATTATTGATACATCAGAGTATTATCGTACAGAAAGAATTGTTGGAGAAGCAATAAAGGGTTACGATCGCGAATCCTTGATCTTGTCAACAAAAAAATCGGTATGGCAAAGTCTTGCTCCTGAAAATATAGAGAAGAGCTTTAATAAAAGTTTAAAAAGCCTTGGTACTGATTATATTGACTTGTACCATCTTCATGCGGTACTTCCGGAAGATTATGATAAAATTGTTTCAGAATCGATTCCAACTCTTCAAAAACTGCAAGATGAGGGAAAGATACGTTTTCTTGGCATTACAGAAAGGTTTGATATTGATTTTCGTCATGATATGCTCCAAAATGCTTTACAAGACGATTATTGGGATGTCATGATGGTGGGTTTCAATATTTTAAACCAAACAGCTCGCGAGTTAATCTTTCCAAAAACTACTAAAAAAAATATAGGCACGTTAATAATGTTTCCCGTTCGGTTAGCACTCAGTAGAGCAGAGCGCTTGAAGGATATAATTGCTGAATTAATAAAAGCAGGGCAGCTTAATCCATCCGATATTGATACAAATAACCCACTCGAATTTCTGATTCATGATCGTGGTGCTAAAACTCTGATTGATGCTGCATATCGGTTCTGTAGATATGAACCCGGAGCGGATGTAATTCTGTCTGGAACGGGCGATATTGATCATTTAAAGGCAAATTTTGAAACTTTTTCAAGACCCCCTCTTCCAGAAAAAGACCTACTTAAGCTTAAAAATATATTTCAAAATGTAGATTCAGTTTCAGGACAATAGTTTTTTAATAAAATTCCAAGTGAACAAGAAATCTTATTTTTGAACTATTTGACTTGGTGGTATTCCTTGGAGTAATGCTTGGTGAAGTATTTTGATATCGAGTGCATTGATGTCAATTTTCTTTTCGCCTTCTTTGTATAGATTTGATAAACGTTTTACAGAATTTCTTGAAAGACCTTTCATCGATCCAAAATAACCCCCATATGCTGTAAATATATTTGAAATTAACTCAATTTCATCATCATTGAATTTATTATCACATTCTGGACAAATTACACCGTAATTCATTGCTAACTTAGTAAATCGATGTTTTCCCCTTATTTCTTCCCTACAAATAGAGCATTTCACGAAACTACAATTTTTTTTTATCTTAATTTCTTGTTGAGAATGCATCATGAATATTGATGATTTAGTTCTTTATAAAAGAAAAATAAATGTCGAATTAAATGATGAAAAGCTTTTTCATCCAAACTTATTTATTAATTATCACGTAATGATAATAAAAGAGAATGGTCCTAAATTTTGTGCTATTTAAAAAGAGGTTTTATTTAATAGATGAAAAATTTGGAAGAATTTTTAGCAGAAGGGAATGAATGGTTTAAACGTTATGTATTAACCATTCGTGAATATGCTAACAAAATACAAGAATCAGAAGAATGGCTCTCAACAACACTTAATAGTATAGGCGACGCGGTAATTGCTACTGATAAATCTGGCAATATTCGCTTTATGAATCCCATAGCCGAAGCTTTAACTGGCTGGAAGCAAGAAGAAGCCACTGGAAAACCCTTGGAAGACATCTTTAATATTATTAACGAGGAAACCAAAAAAAAGGTCGAAAGTCCCGTTTCGAAAGTGCTTCGGGAAGGCACTATTGTCGGGTTGGCGAATCATACAATATTGATAGCCAAAGATGGAAAGATTATTCCAATTGATGATAGCGGAGCTCCAATAAAAGATAATAAAGGTAACGTTGTCGGTGTTGTATTAATTTTTAGAGATATCACCGACCGCAGAGAAGCAGAGAATATAATACGAGAAGAGCGAGATAAAGCAAAAAAATACATTGATCTTGCGGGAGTTTTATTTGTAGCTATTAACGATAAAGAAGAAGTAACTCTTATCAATCAAAAAGGATGTGAGATCCTTGGATTTAAACAAGAAGAAATTATCGGTAAAAATTATTTCGATACTTTCATTCCTGAAAGATCTAGAAATGATGTCAGAAAAGTTTTTCAACAAATAATAAATGGAGAAATTGAACCGGTAGAATATTTTGAAAATTCTATTTTAACTAAAACTGGCGAGGAAAGAATTATTGCATGGCATAATTCTAATATAACAAATAAAGAGGGTAAAACTATTTCTCTAAGTTCAGGCGAGGACATCACCGAACGTAAAATCGCAGAACAAAAATTGAGTGATTCTGAACGATTGCATCGTATAGCTTATGACAGAGCAAATTTTTATAAAGATTTATTCGCTCATGATATGAATAATATTTTACAAGTCATATTGTCCGGATTGCAGCTTACCGAAATGATTTGTGATGACCAAAATAAACATGAAGATTTGAAGACTAATTTAAGAATTATGAAAAATCAGATCATGAGAGGGTCAAATTTAATTTCTAATGTTCGCAAGCTTTCTCAGCTTGAAGAAATCAAACTGTCGCAAAAAAAGATTGAAATTTGTAATATTTTAAAAAACCTAATTTCAACTTTTAAAAACACTTACCAAACTAAAAACTTAAACATCCAAGTCCATTCTATCGGTAAAAAGCATCATGTTCAAGCTGATGATTTTTTAATGGATGTGTTTGAAAACATTTTGATTAACTCAGTAAGACATAATATAAATTCATCAGTGGAAATTACCGTTAGGATTTCCAGAGCGCAAAAAAATAGTGTAAATTATCTTAAAGTGGAATTTGAGGATAATGGTAAAGGAATAGCTAATACTCGGAAAGAAAAGATTTTTCAAAGAGGTTATACCGAAGAAAAAAGCGTTCAAGGGATGGGTTTAGGTTTATACTTGGTAAAAAAAATTATTAAAAATTATAACGGAGAAATCTGGGTGGAAGATAGAATCAAAGGAGACCATTCGAAAGGATGTAATTTTATTTTGTTAATTCCTGAGGTGAATTAAAACGGAAAGCGTATTCATCGTTGATGACGATCCAACACTTCAATATTTTTATAAGGAGCTTTTAGAATTTGGTGGTTTTGAAGTAGCTGGTATCGCAGAAAATGGAGAAGAAGCTGTTTCTATGTTTAAATCCTTCTCGGATAAACCAAAGGTAATTTTGATGGATCATCGGATGCCTATTAAATCCGGAATTGAGGCTTCTAAAGAAATTTTACTAATTGATCAGAACATAAAAATCATATTTTTAAGTGCAGATATCACTGTTAAAGAAGAAGCGTATTCTATTGGAGTGTTTGGTTTTTGGGATAAACCTTTTATGATATCCCCCTTAATAGATGATATAAAAAAAGCTTTTGAAAGCTTTAATTCCTTAGGATCTAATTAATCTAATTGGAATTTTTTATAAGATATACGCGATGCCGATTTAACAAATTAATTACTTTGGAAATAACGGTTGAAACTCATTTTCTCTTGCCATATTAACGATCTTTTCTAGTTCTTCAGCATCAAGTTTCTTATACCGCTTAACGGCATTCAGTACCAATGACCATAACCTTACATCACAAGGCAATGAATAAGTTGTAACTCCATCTTGTGACAACGTAAACCACACGGCTTGGTCAACCAATTCTTGTTTATCAAGAGGTTCGTACCACGTTTTATATGTAGGATCAGCCTTCCACCTGTTTTTAGAAATGGATTTAATAGCTGTAACTCCAATGTTTTTATCTCGAGTAATTTGAAGAATACTATTAAAATCGTTAATGGGATTAGGGTTTACAAGCGAGGCAACATAAACGGGAAGAAGAATAGTGTCAAAATCATCGGATAACTCGAGTGCTTTCTGCAGTACTCTTACATCATCGTGCGCTGTAATACCAATATGCTTTATTAAACCTATTTCCTTAGCTTCTTTGAAAGCTTCCATGGCTCCCTCTTTTCCAAGGATTTGATGTAATTCCTCTATTGACGAGATTGCGTGAAACTGGTATAAATCAAAGTGCGTCGTGTCAAGCCGTTCTAACGATCGGTTAAGCTGTCTCCAAGCTCCTTTCTTGGTTCTTTTCATCGTTTTTTCCGCAAGAAAAAACTTATCCCTATATTTTTGTATCCATGGGTTAAGTCGTTCTTCTGCCTTACCATAGGTTGGAGCGACATCTATCATGTTAATTCCATGATCCATTGCGAGCTTTATGGCTTCATCGGCTTCAATTTGATCAACATACCCGAGTCCGCATCCACCCATCGCAATTATTGTAATTTTGGCTTTAGTTTTACCAAAAACGCGAGTTTCCATTTATTCACCTTAAAACATCTAATTTATATGATTATACACTAAAATTAAAGGTTGATTATTCCATTACATAAATAGTCTTTTTAACTTCTTATAGAGATAGGTGAACCGAATCGATAATAAATTATCAAATAATATTTGTTACTGATTATAGTACAATCAAGCTATTTAAAATCAAGATATAAAGTGATGAATTATCACTTTTATTTTAGAATAAAATTACCCCAGAAATCTTTGCCTCTCATAAATGAATAATATAAATGCAATTTTAGGATTGTTTTTCGCAAATGAAGATGAAATGGTTTATGATAAAATCAAAATTTCTGAGGAGCTAACTGAAGAAAGAGACAATAATTTGAAAATGCTCTCTTTTAAATATTTAGGTCCTGTATTTTTAACTGAAATGTGTAATAAAGGAAATCCTTGGAATATTGATTTCGTTGAATCTGCCTTATTTTTACAGAATAAAGGCTCATATAACGAGAAAAGGTTTCAATCCTTTTTTAATATAAATTCATCAAATGAAACTATAGACGGGATTGTAAAACTCTCAGCATTAATAGCATCTCCTTATACAGAAGATATTAAGAAGATTGCTGACGAATTAAGTGATTATATCCTCCCTGCTATAATTCAAGGAAAGATTGTAGATGAGAGTTTTTTAGGAAGTAGATTTAAGTTTTCTAAATTTATACAGAAAGAATTAACCCGTGGTTTAAATTTAATCGAATATTCTCTTGGATCATCAAGAAAAGTGTATTGGGAAGAACAACATGATTATTATTGTGTAGGATTAATTGAAAGAATAGTCTCTAAATATTATAAAGCAACAAATTTGATTACATTTGATAAGGATAATTTGTTAAGAAAAAAATGTTTAGAGTTTATCCCTTCTTATTATATTATGGCAATTTTACCTGATTATTATGAAAAGTTAATAGATGAGACTTTAAAGCTATTCAATGTCACCACCATATATCCTAATATTGGATTGATTAAATTACATTCTTTTGAGAAAA
>DAOUVJ010000217.1 GCA_030667705.1 Promethearchaeota archaeon
TAGATGTACTCGGAAAACCATTAATTTTACACCAAATAGAAACGCTTTCTAAATTTGACGAAGACGTTTTTTTGGTTGCTAACTCAGAATATCAGATTAATTCCTATTATAAGGAGATTAATTTTCCAAGAGACATTAACTTCATCGTTGACGATACAGAAATTATCGGGGAATTAGATGTAAGGACTCCAATGTTGGGGATATATTCTGGTTTTAAAGAATTGAAAAATTTAGGTTTTGAAAAGGGCTTTCTATTATCAGGCGATATGCCTTTAATCAAACCGGAAGTGATCGAATTATTGATTAAAGAAGTAGAAGGATACGATTGTTGTATTCCGAGATGGAATAATGGTTTTTTAGAGCCATTATTTGCTATATATCCTGTTGAAAAAACGTATGAACTTGCGAAAAAAACAATTCAAGAAAAAAATTATGCTTTAAACAGTATAATCGATAAGAATTGGAAAACCAATTACATCTCAGTTGAGGAATTGATAAAACCGTTAGATCAAAATTTAGTCGGCTTAATAAATGTAAACGGGCCAATCGATCTTGAGAAAGTAATCAAATTATATCAATAAATTCAATTTTATCATTTTCTATTTTTATGCATCTTAACTTTTCTTAATAAACCTTATACTTAATAAAAATTGTTTTATCTTAATGGCTAAAGAGGAATTTAAATTTTCAGATAAATCGATAATCCTTGAAGAAGTGGATACATTAAGCTCATCTTATAAAATCAATATTTATAAAGATAAAATACGTTACATGGAAAAAAGGAGCATTCTTCAAAAGCCAATAATGGAAGTTATCAACCATTTTTTTTCTGAGACTACTGTCATTTCTGAAAAGACCAAAAATTCCATCTCTAAGCTAATTCATTGCTCGAAGGACAAAATTATTATTCTTATTACCGCTTCAGGCAAAGATATTATATGGAATCGAGATAAATTAATTAACGAGTATGGATGGTTTTTCTTTGTTGCTGAACAAGAGAAAAAGAAAAAACCCGATCAAAAGAAAAAAAAGCAAAAACAACAGAAGAAGAAGGAAGAAGAGATTATAAGCTCACAAGATTATGTATTTGAAGATTTAACCATCCATCTTGAAGAAAAAATAAACATGCGCTCTTTATATCATACAAAAGAATATTTCCGATATTTTAAGCTAATTAAATCAAAGAATGTCATTCAAATGAATATATTGGAAGTATTGAATGATTTTTTCAATAAGAATACGCTAGTTCCAATAGAAGAAAAGAAATCAGTAAGAAATATCATATATTATAAAAAAGAAAAAGTCATAGTCGTAAAAGCTTTGAACGGAGATAAGATGTATGATAATCTTGAGAAATTGGTTAAGAAATATGGGTGGTATTTCTATATCACTGGAGTGCCCGTCGGAAAAAGTGATATCTCATTAGCAATCGATAAAATTGAAAAAAGGTATGATTCAACCTATTTTAGAAACATTTCTCTCTCGAAAACTAAAACTGAAAAGATAAAGGTTTCTATTTATCCTATTGTTTTAAAACCCAATTCTAACTGTCATATCTTAGGTTTAGGGGATTTAAATATTTTACTTGATTGCGGAATTTCAGAGTATAAACCTGAAGAAACAGAAGAAAATAAAACTGAAGATAATAAAACTGAAGATAATAAAACTGAAGATAATAATTACCCTATTAAGAAATTTAATGATTTTCAACATATCATTGATTATCTCGAAAATTTGCCGGAATTAATTAAAGAAGCAGAAGAAAGGAATCTTCAAGCAGAAGAAAAGGAACTTCAAGAAGAAGAACAAGAATCTCAAGCTGAATCATTACCTAAAATTGATGCGATCTTTATTTCTCATAGTCATTACGATCATATATCAGGACTTAAAAGGCTAATAAAAATGTACCCAGACGTTCCAATCTTAAGTTCTCGAATAACGCTAGATCTTTTCCTCTTAAGAGATTCAAAATTCTTGAAACAAGAAAATTTTGAAGAAGTTGAAGAGGAAGAATATCGGCAAATTTGTCGGAATGTAATTTATATAGAGAATGGGGAAAAGCTCGAATTTAAAGATAAAAATAGTTTTTTCTCATTCTTCCACGCAGGTCACATGCCTGGAGCTTTAATGATGCTAGCAAAAGCCAATGATTTTCGCTTTCTTTATACGGGCGATTATACTTACAATGATATAACTCCTTTCTCAGGCACTAAAAGATTTTTAAACCAAATTTCAAGACCAATAGATTATTTATTAATCGATGGAACCAGTGCGAAAGAAGATCATGGTAATATATCTGATCAGTTTCATAGCCTAATTTTATTCATGGAGCAAAAAGCAGAATATGAAGATAACGTGCTAATTGGGACGGATCCATCAAGTTTGGCAATAACTTTCATGTTAACATTTTGGAGATACTTCAGGAAGAAGCAATTGAGACAAAAAGGATTCACAAAGCGCCCTAATATTTATGTAGATATGATGGTAAGAAAAAACATTCAGGTGATCAATCATAGATTTGAATACATTTACGGTCCAATTTCTAAATTGATAAAAGATAAAGCAAATCCATTTAATTCAATAAAATTTAGATGGTTTGGTCTAAAAGATTTAGATTTTTTAAGAGGGAAGAATAACATAATCATCTCTCATCCGCCCGATTTGTCCTACGGTATTATCCGTAATATAATCAATGTCGTTGGAAGAAATCCCCATAATTTAGTTTACCTTGCTGGTTCAATTCATGAAGAACCCGGAGTTGATTTAATAAACGGAGCGAAAGAGATCACGTTTTCCGAATCGTGGAATGTTCCGTTTCGCGCAATGCTAATCAATACTTTTGCACCAGAACTCAAAATAAAACTTCACGCTGATAAAAATCAATTAGCTGAAATGATAAAAGCATTAGAACCTAAAGAAGTATGTTTCTTCCACCAATCTGCAAAGAATTTAATTGAAGTAGTGGATTATGTGAAGGAATTAGGCGTAGACAAAGTTTCCTTGCCAAAAAAAAGGAAATTTATAATATTGAATTAATTTTGATAAAAATTGTCTATAAACTGAACTTCTATCAAAATGATTAAAAATTTTAAATATAAATCATTTATCTAAATTGGATAATACTTGAAGAAGGTGCTTAAACATTTATTCTGATAAAGTAATGGATCATTTCAAAAATCCCCGTAATATGGGGGAACTTAAAGATGCAAGCGCTGTGGGTGAACATGGGAATCCTATATGTGGAGATTTGATGTATATCTATATAAAAGTCAAAAAACAAGATGGAGAAGAAATTATTGAGGATATAAGCTTTCAAACGTTCGGTTGTGCCGCCGCAATATCGACCTCCTCCATGGTTACTGAATTAGCAAAGGGTAAAACCCTTGATGAGGCATATAATATAACTAAAAATGATGTTTCAGATGCCTTAGATGGGTTGCCTCCCATTAAAATGCATTGTAGTAATCTTGCTGCTGATGCACTTAAAGATGCTATAACAAAATATCGTGAAAAGAAATAAAAACATAATCAATTTCTTTAAAACTAATTAAATCTAATTTTGGCAAGATTTCTTCATTTACTTCATTTTTGTAATAATTAGGTTTTAATTTAATATTTTAAAATAACAATATTTATATATATATTTTTATGTATATATTTAAAAGTATTAAAATTAAATGAGTATATTGGATGAGTACGATGCTATTACAAGTATATGAATATCATATGATGGATTGGTGGTTTAATGTATTTGGTCCATACGGATGGATTTTTATGATCGTTGGAACGGTTATGTGCATAGGTTTAAGTGTTTTAATTGCTTACTATGTACATAAAGATGCTTTGAGGCGGGGAATCAAAAACTCTGAAGTTTGGTTGTTAATCGGATTAATATTAAATCTGTTAGGATTAATATTATATTTACTAGTCAGAAATAATTATAATCAAGGGATAGAATTCAAAAGCAAAGAAAGGACATAGATTAAAATAAGAAATATGAGGAATAAATTATGATTTTTGATGAAATGTATGATGGTATGGGGCACATGATGGATTGGTTTACTCCTAGTGGAGAATTAATATTTCTTGGAGTTATTTCATTTATAATAATTGTAATTATATTATTATTGTTCCTACTTAATCGAGACGCAAGTTATGAAGAATACTTAAAAGATACAACTGATACTATAGCTCCTTCCAGAAAACAAAAGGAATTTAAACCATCTGAAACAACTAAATATTGTCCCGAATGTGGTTCAAAAATGCGTGATCCTAATTCTAAATTTTGTCCTTTATGTGGAACAGGACTATAGTTTCAACATAAAGTGAATACTATTTTTCTTAAGA
>DAOUVJ010000097.1 GCA_030667705.1 Promethearchaeota archaeon
TAATTCTTCTGTGGTTAATACTTCAATTTCTTTTTGGTCTTCTTTAAGTTTTTTGTCATTTGACCAAAATTTAGAATCTATTGCTAGAGCAGAAGCTAGGTAAACCGTATTTTTTTCATCCGGGGAATATTTCTTTGCAATTTGTATGGAAAGGTAAAATCCAAGAAATTTCGCTAAATCAAATTGCGAATTTATCAAAAGTATTTTGTGTCCATTGCGGTGAAGCAAACAGCAAATAAGTTTAGGGATTAAAAAAAATAGAAGTTCTTTTTCATCTATTGAAAATAGAACCATTCAAATTTGAATGATTATGTTATCTAATTTTTCTTTTCTGATTGCTAAATAAGAAGAGAACCTTCTTATTCTAATAAGAAGTATTTTTTAGTAAAAGCTTAGTATTTCTTAGAAAATTCTATTAATTTATCGTTTAAACTTGAAATTGTTTCGTCCCAAGATGATAAAATCTCTTCCACTCTTGGGATTGTCGTGCTTCTTTCTTTATATTCGAGGTATTTGGTGAATTCTTTTATGTTTTCAATTTTTATGAACGTTTCTGCAACATATTTACGAATGCTCCGAACTTGATTCTGAAGAACTTCTTGTATTCTTTTAGATTCTCCTTTTCTGATGAGTGTTCTAATATATTCTTCGGTACCGAGTAGCATTGAGTTGAGTTCATTGATTCGATCTGCAATAAATCTCTCATATGTTCCTAAAAGATTTTCTTTAGGAAAGAAATTTGTTATATCAATGATAAATTTTTGTGATTGAGCGATTACTTGTTCCACTGTCTCGAATCCTAAAATTTTAAAATCTGTTGGAGAATAAGATGCTACAGTTCCTTTAGATACGTCATCTAATCGAAAGATTTTAAATCCCGGATCGTTTTTCAGCTGTTTTATCGGATCCCCCTTTTTATCAGGAAGTTCTATTTGTCTTATTAACCTCTCTGGATTAAACACGAGCGATATTGCGAGCGGATTATTGGTTTGGAAACTCAATGTTGTTTTAATATCTATATGGCTCATCATAACTTTAAAGCCTGGATGACTATGCCACCATCCAACGGTAAATTCTCCTTTTGAGAACGCTTCTTCATCAATAATGTATAGTGCCTCATAATCTTCATCGCTCCACTTATATTGATCAATAACTGCGTCTTTATCTAACTCTTGATGCATTATTGGATAAGTTCCTGTAATTATAACATCCTTCCCTTTGTTTTTACCTATAAAAATACCACTAACTTCTAACCAATCATCTCTTGGAATCTTTTGGTTTGCAAATCTCACACACGCAGCAACGATGGAGTAATACGATTCTTTAGGGATTATAACAGTCATTCTTCTATCACATTGTTATATTAATTCTTGATAAAAGTATACCACTACCCATATTTATCTTTATTTTTTTGTGTACTTTATTTTTTTGTGTTGCAAACACATTTAAATTCAAAATCCTATATACAAATTATTACAAAATCTAAATAACTAATAATAATTAATTGATTAAAATGACAGAGCAAGGCTTTATTCCTCTGAGTAGTCAGCTTGGAATACCCGGTACCTCTTATCGAATTCAATTAGGATTGATCAACGATAAATGGGCTTCAAGACTCTTAAAAGGGAATAATATAATTGATTCATACGTCTATAGAGATGATGATTCTGGAGACCAAGGCTTTCCAAACCAAAATATGATTGTAGGATGGGTGCTTAGAACGATTGCCATCCCAAATATAAATCCTCACCAGATCATGAAAACAACTCAAGTTTTGGTAAAACAAGCAAGGCAAAAGAGGGAACAACAAAAAGTCATGGCCCCTGTTTCTGAAACACGAGATGTTGAGTTAGAAAAGGTCCCTGAAAACGAATTAAAAAGACCTAAAGTTCATGGTTGGGTGAAAGAAGAGGGAATGAAATCTGCTACTGAGTTAGAAGCTGAAAAAAGAGAAGCTTTTAAATTAAGATTAGCGGCTAAGAAGGAAGAAGAAAGATTGAAAGGAAGTGCGGCGGAATCTACAATGAAGACTACAAGACAACTCCCCTCTATTCCAAAAGCTCAAGAAGCGGAACCTTCGAAATTTTGTCCCTCCTGTGGAAAAAACTTAGATTGGAAATTCTGCCCCTATTGTGGTAAGCCTTTAATCTAATAAACTTATCCAAATATCCCTAATTTCTCTTATTTATAAGAGAATAATTTTGGAATATTGATTCTTCCTACTTTTTATTAAAATCTTGAGAGAAATTTTTCTGCTATAAATTAAAAATTTCAAAATTTAAATGAGTTAAATTATATATCTATTAAAGTTAACTACAAAAATACTGTTAAAATTTGATGAAATATCATGCCTAAAATTGGCGAAGAATTCCCAGTAATTATTAAATCTTTAGCTTATTATAAAATGCTCATCCACGTGCTCCGTTTTGGTTCAAAAATAATAGATTCTAACCAATGTAAGGAAGTAATGGGGGGTTTAATTGGTCATATTAAAACTGAAGGTGAAGAAGATAAAGAATTTTTAGTCATTGAAGATGCCATTCCAGTTTCTCATGGTGGTGCGATCGAAGTTAGATATTCTTCAGAGCAATTAGGAGCTTTTGAGAGAATAGATTCCCGTGTTTTTGAGAAGTTTGGAGATCGTGGCTGGTTTAGCTGTGGATGGTATCACTCGCATCCTAACCTTTCACCATTTTTCAGTGGAACTGACATACAAAATCAATTATTTTGGCAAGCTAGGAACCCCGCAGGAGTAGGACTCGTTTTTGACCATGCCCTTTTAGAAAAAGAAGGAGATCTTGGATTTAAAGCTTTTAGATTGGATGATCCATCAAAAACCAGGAACACGGGTTATCATGAGGTAAAGACGATCGTGGAACCCCCGGATCATGTTGATTATTATAATAAAATTTTTGATTTAATCGGAAATGTATATTCTAAAGAAGTTCCAATATTAGAGTTAAATGAGACAACGAATTTCTTTGATGATATATTTATTCCTACTAACGATCAACTCATGATAAAAAAGCCAGAATTAAATATAGATGAAGTGATAAATTCATTTAAAGAGGGTATTTCAAGCTTTTTAGAGCAATCAATGGTCCCCTTGATTACTGTTTTGAATACATGGAGCCAGGAAAATCTTAAGAAATCCTTCCGCAACAGCATAAAAATGAGAAAAGATATAGTTGAGTTAAAATCCAGCTTGAGTAAAGGCATGACAAGTATTCAAAAATCATTCAACCATTCGCTTCATGATGAATTGGAGGAATTAGATAATTTTGTTGATAATCGACTTGATGTTTTTGATGAAAAACAAGATAGACTTAGAGAAAAGATAACTAAATTCGAAGAAGATATTAACATAATCCTAAATAACGCATTACAAGAAGGTTTAACACATTTAAAGGAGGAAATTCTAACCAATTTCAAGAGTTCTTCATTGAAATTATTGGAAATGGATAAAAAACAAGCTAACATCATCACTAATCTCGAAAATAGTAATATAAAGCTTCAAGATATGATAAAAACATTAGAACCATCAAAAATTAGAATCGTTGGAGGATTCGATACTATAAATGAACCTATCCTTGAAAATATCAAAAAGAAATTGAAGTTGACAGAAAATAAATTTGATTCACTTGAAAATGAATCAAAAAAACACCTCTCTGATCTAAAAGCTGCGATTTTAGTATTAGAAGGTTCGAAAAATCCGATCACTCTAAAAATTGAAAGGTTAGAATTGGATAAGAAGAATTTACATGAGAAACTAAAACAAATAAGAGAAGAAAACGCTGAATTATCGAAAAAAATTAAAGATTTAGAAAAGGAGGGTGAATAAAACATGGTTAATAACGATGACATTAAAGAAAATATTGATATTCAAGCAGAAGCTTTTAGAAAGATGATATTTCATGCAATGAGGTTTGTGAATGAGAATAAGGATGAACCAATAGAAGCATTAGGTTTATGTATCGGCAATTATAGTTCTGAAAAGAGTAGTTTGACTATCACGGATTCAATTCCATTAATACATGGAGATAAAGTAGAATTAGGGTTATCTCAAGAGCTTCACGATTTATTTGAACAAGTAAAAGCATCTCATGAGTCAATTATCGGTTTTTATGTTTCTCATCCCGGTTATGGTTTATTCTTGACTGATTCTGACAAAAAAGTACTACAATATTTCCAAACTGAAGATAATCCAAATGCTATCTGCATTATATTTGATCATACTCAAATCGATGATAAATTTGGTTTGAAAATTTTTAAATTCAAAGACCACCCCGCGATACCCACGCCTACAGAAGAAATTATTGAAATCGTGCCGAATATTCTTATTCCTGACAGTCTCGAATACTTCAAATGGGTTCAAGAACTAGTTGAAAATTTTCAAAGAAAAGAACCAATCATTATCAAAGAATATCTTGAAGCTCAAAAACCTCTTCCCGAAGAATTACAGGAGATCCCTAAATTACCTGATATAGATCAATCAGAAGAAAAACCACCTTCTCAAATGGAAAAATCGATAGTTGGTATTCGAACTGGCGTAACTACACTTGCAGATACTTTTGTTAGCAATTATATAAATCAATTAGATACATGGCTAAATGATATAGGAGAAGGGAGTCTAAAGGGTGCAGATTTCATCCGAAGTTCTTTAAATCAGCTTAAGAATACAATTGGGAAAGGTTTAGAAGGATTGGAAAAATATTTTCAAAGAAAGTTTAATGAAATCTCAGCTTTATTTGTTGAGGGGATAACTGAATCATTAGAATCAAGAATTGAAAATCAAAAAGAGCTAGAAAATCACATTACTTCCAGCATGGAAGATATTATTAATAATTCTAACGAGGTTATCAAACAAAAAATTAATGACCTAACAACTGTTTTTGAATCTCAGGTCAACCAGTTAGAAGAACTAGTTATAAATCAGGAAAAAAATGCCAATCGAATAGATGAACTAATCGAAAATAACCAGAATAAAATTTCATCAATGTATTCAACATTAGATGGATTATCTGAAGATGTGATTAAAGGGCTTCAAACTTCCAGTTCCCAATTTGAGAAGAGTTTATTGAATGAAATTGAGAATCAAGGTATAAATTTCGTATCAATCGATGAAAAATATGGAGAAATAGAACTACTGATTGAAAGGCTCCAAAATCTCATATCTGAATTTAGACAAATGAAGTAATTTTCTCTTAAATATTTTCTTAAAACTTTTTACTTTAACTTTAAAATTTTAAGCTAGCTAATGAAGCCACGTTTAGTTTATACTTAGGAATATTAGTACTGAGTCTTTTTAATTGATTCTGTTTAGCAATATTATTTAAAATTCTTCCTATTCGATCTACACGGATATTAATGCCATAATTGTCTTTTAGCACCGAATTAATTTTATATGATGAGAGAATTACCATGCTAGAGATGTTTTTCTCACAGAGCATCTCAATGGCTTGTTTTACGAATTTTAATAATGTTTCCTTATCGGGTTTACTTTCCATGGTTAATATTAGATATCTTTCAATCTTATTAAAAGTTTCAACTTGGAAAAAAAAAAACGATAACTCAATATTGGGAATTTATTTAAGAAAATATACATTAAATAAAGATAATTTATATACGTTATTACAACGCAACGTATTTCTACGTTATTACAAGATCAAATGGGGATAAAATGAAAGCAAGGGATTACTTATCTCAGTCTAAAAGAAAGCTAAAGCAAGTTTCTAATAAAATCTTTTATGAAGAAATTTCAATTGATGGTCAAGAACCACTAAAATTCTATTCCTATAAAAAGAAATTTATGGGTTTGTATGCAATTTTTCTTTTTTATTCCTTTATCATACTGTTTGCGATTAACTATCCAAAAAATATTATTGTATCTATTTTTACACTTGGAAATCCCTTTGTATTTGGGAATGCAATTATTGGCCTTTTTCTTTCTCTTTCTATTCTATACAGCATTGATAAAGTGCGTTTTTTTATATTTGAAAAACATACGTTTATTAAACAATTAGGTCTTTATGTAGGATTAATAGTTGGATATTTTTTCATATTCTCCTTCCTATCCTCCATTGGATTAAATTACATGACTTATTTATTAGGATTATCAACAGTTTGGTTGGTTTTATTAAGCACTAGATTTTACATGTATTCTCGTAAATTCGCGACCAAAATTGAATCTCGATTTATTTCGAAATTTACAGTTACGAGAAGTTCTATAGCATTTATTGCTCCATATTTCATTTTAGCTGTATTAATTGTTTTAGCTTTATTTTATAGAAGCTTACTGGTATTTTTATCTCTTGATTTCTTTGCTATAGCGGCTCCGGACGAAGCTGTTACTGTATATCTCTTAGAAATGAGATTAATAATGCCACTAATTTATTTTAGTCTCATTTTAACTTTATTATTCATTCTGTTCGAGTTTGTATTTACACGGAGAAGAGCGGAAACAAAAAGAGCGGGTTTGTATGATAATTATACTTTTTCATTAATTGTGCTATTTATATTCTTTTTCCAACTGCTACAAGTCAGTATCTACTTGATCATGCATGAAGAAACGATTTCTGCGATAAAGACAACCGTAGGTGCTACAAGTGCTACACTTACTTATATCTTTATTTTTGAATTTATAATTTCGATGTTCTTCCTATACCGCCTGGTAATAAAATTAGGTCGTTCTATGGGTGGGCGGTTATTATTATTCAAAAAGGATGGTTTGATTGCACTGGTATTAGGATGTGTTTTTGCTCAAACTCTTTCTCGTTATGCTCTTCAAGCTCAAATACCAAACCAGGGGATCACAGATGTAGGTCTGATATTCATGGCAGATAAATATCTTGTATCCATTATCATGATTATTTTCCTTGGAATCACGTTATTAATTTATTATTTGAAACCACACGAAACATCCATGTTTATACGTTTACAAAAAGAAACTGTTTCTGGAAAAGAACATAATTCAGATATTGTGCTTAAATTAATCAGGAGTGAATATATTCGAAGAGGAGAGGCATATCCCATTGAAATTTTGGAAAGAGAGTTAATTAGAGCAACTAAACTTTCAAAACAAAAGGTTTATTCGATAATGAACAAATTAGCTGACGATAGTATTGATATAAAGATAAGTGATAAGAAAGATAAGTCAGGAATCGTGCGTAAATATCTTGATTTCGTTTCAGTGACGGAGAAATTCGACCGGAAAGGAGTGGCTCAAAAGAAAGCTAAAAAGTATCTCAGTGAAAGGTTATTTGAAACCATGTCCAAAAAAGAAAAAACACTCAAGCTGGAAGGTGATGGAAGTAGTTTAAAAACCAATGAAAATAATCAATTCTTGAATTCTTTATCTATTGATTATACCAAGAAACAAGTAGATGAACAAAAAATAAAAGACAAACAAAAAGACACTACTATTTCATTCGGTCGCAAAGAAATTCCTCCTTCACTGAAGAACAATATTATTCGCACGTTGAAAAAGGAATATACATATAGAGTTGAAAATACAGACAAATATCCAGATTTTCATTATTGTATATCCGAAATAGCTTCTGAAATACAATCAGAAACAAGGATAAACGTTGGTGAACTCTATCCAATACTTGAAACTATCAATGAATCAGACCTTGAGCTTGAATTGTTTGATAATCCAGAAGAACCAAATGATAAGATGATTAGCTTTTTTCCTATTGCTGATGATGACTTGAGCTATTTAATTTTAAATTTCCGTCCTGAAGAATATAGTAAAATAAAGGTACGAGTTCAGGTACAATTCCAGAAATTTTTTAACCGCAAAAAAGTAAGAGCTACTCTCGCCAAATTGAAGAAAGGCATTATTGATAAGAATGATGTAAATAAATCATGGAAGCAGATATTGACAAGATTAGAAAATTATTTTACGGAATATTCAAAAACTCACGTAAAACTCATCAACGGTGAAGGTGGAGAGAAAATATTTGATCAATTCCCTAAAAAAGATATAGATATTTTTGATTTTTAATAGCTTGAATGAATAAATAAAGCATAAATCATTTTACTTTTTGATATATAGTGGATAAAGTCAGATCTAAATCATTTTTTTCAAAATCATTTTTGGGATTATCATCCTTTCAAATGTTAGCCATGTTTCGTCGTGGCCTGTTTTACACGTATTTATCAATTTATTTTAGAAGTTTTTTACTCTTATCAGTAACTGAAACAACTCTTTATGCCACGCTACCAATGATAATGAGTGTAATCTTTCAAAATTTCGTGTGGGGTCCTTTAAGTGATAAATTGCAGAGACGAAGAACTTTAATTATACTTGGAGAAGTATTGGCGGGAATAGGTACAATATTGGTATGGTTAGTTCATTATGGAATTTCCGATTTGGTGCTGGCTGGTTATGCAATTATAATCGGGTTATCGATAATAGAGATCTTTTGGAGCATGAGCAATATTGCTTGGTCAGCTTTAATTAGTGATTTATATCCTTCCACCGAAAGAAGTAAAATTATGGGAAGATTAACTAGTCTTGGGGGAATTGGTCGAATTTTTGGTATTTCTATTGGAGGAATATTATACAATTACGGATTTGGTTTTCGAGATGGACCACTATTTATTGTTGCATCCTTGGTAATGTTCATTTCCACATTTCCCATGCTATTAACTCCTGAAGGAGGAATCCATCATCAAGTTGAGATAATTGAGAAGGATAACGAATTAAATAATTCTGGTAATGAATCCTATAAACGTATCTTTGTCGTATTCATTATTTCCTTACTTCTCATTAATTTTGGAAGAAATAGTATTTCTGTTCCTTATTCTCAACTTCTTACTTTAGAGACGGGATTTGCAGTAGATAGCATCATGCTTAGTTGGATTGCAAATACTAGATCGATTTCTGTTCTATTAATTGGATTTTCAGCAGGTTTTTTAAGCAAAAAGCTAGGACATTCAAGAACTTTAATCTTGGGTTCATTAATAGCAATTTCGGCATTAATCTTTACAGCAGTTGCCAATGATTTAAGTATTATATTTTTAGGTAGTTTTTTAATGGGGACTGGAGAAGTTATTATATACGCATCATCATATGCGATTGCTTCTAACTTAATTCCAGAAAAAATCAGAGCCAGATTATTCGGAGTTTATAATACCACCTTTTTTCTGTCATGGGGTCTTGCTTGCACATTAATATCTGGACCAATGATAGATGCCTTACTAAGTGCAGGTGTTCTCGAAACATTAGCGTATCAAGCAGCGTTTCTTTTAGGAGCGTTGATTACTTTATTTGGTTTAATAATTTTTATTTTATTAGAAATCTGGCTTAAACTTAAAAATAATAAGAAATAAAAATGAGATTGCATAATTCAATTATTCATGAAATTCGACAGAAAAGAATAGAATCAACAACAGCGGTTTCTTCTTGATGATGTTTTCAATATATTTCTATCATCTGCATTATTAGTAACTTTATTTAATATTAATTCAGTACCACAAGTTTCACAAAACTTCACACTTAAATCATTTATTTGTACTCCACAATTAGGACAGTTCAACTTATCTCACTATATAATTTATTATAATAATCATTAATCTTACATGAGATAATGGAAGTAGGTGTATTTAAAAATAATCCTTATTTTTCATAGTAATTTTCCTCCTGAGTCTTTTGTTTTATAAAAATTAATTCAAGAAAAAATCTGAGCCAAGTAATTCCACTTTTTTTCTGTCAGGGGGTCTTGCTTGTACGTTATTATCTCGACAAATGATAGATGTCTTACTAAGTGTAGGTGTCCTCGAAACATTGGCATATCAAGCTGCATTTCTTTTAGGAGCGTTGATTACCTTATTTGGTTTAATAATTTTTATTTCATTAGAAATTGTATTGCGCATAAAACGCAGAAATTCTTGAGCACAATGCATAGGTATATCTTGCTCTAATCCGCATTCAACATTTAAAGAAAAAAATCTATTAAAAATTATAAAATTGGAATGTCGGTTGTTTGAAAATAGGTAAGTTGATATTTTAATTGAGATACCAATAATCACATAATAGGATCTATCGGAAAACCTTTATTTTATGAAAAAAAATATAAAAAAATCCTTGCTAACTAAAGTTCGCTTCTAATCACTAAACTTTTTTTCTTAGATTGAAACGAGCTGTAACCCCAAAAAAAATGATATCTCCCGTTATAACCGTAAATTCTAGTTAGAATTTTACTTTATCCTTACCCTCATGAGCCAATGCTTTGAAAAATCCCATTATATAAATGGAATCAGTTATCAAGCCACTAGATAGCTTCTCCGGGTCGTGCCCTAATTTTTATTTGTAAGCTCCACGCGATTGCGATGGCTTTGTGATTTATGAGATGGGATGGTTTCCACTCAGATACTATCCTTCCAATTTTTTTTCAAGAGCTCCAAGCTTTTAACTATAGCTCAAAATTAATTGTTAGCTTGAATGACTTTGAATAACTAACACCTAGAATAAACCATAAACTTAAAAAAATTTTGATTTAAAAAAATGCTAAGAAAAAAAAAATAAAAATATATTAATTTATTGAAAAACAATTTCCTTTAAGATGAAGTCGTCACCTTTTAAATGATTAACTGTGATGCCTCCAATTATCACTATATTGCCTTTAAAAGATTCCTTCTCTAAGAATTTTTTGATTATTAATTTTGTTTTTTCCATAACGAGATCATAATTTAATTTGGTTAATGCAATAACTTGCTGATTATTTTCTCTCATCTCAAGGATTTTTCTTAAATTATCACCATGATTATTCACTAACTCTCTATGGAGAACCACTCTTGTAGGATCTATATTTACTTCATCTTCTGGCATATCAAATTCTTGTGGATTCTTGTATTGTTTCAACTGATTTAAAAAACCTATCATTGCACCACATGATGAAGTAGGTTTTACGTGACCTGGTCTAATTACATCTCCATAAATGTAACTTTCACCATTCCTAAGACCAGTGTGGGGGCTTACAAATAGAATTAAATTACCTTTTTCCCGTTCTCCTTTCACTATATTGTCAGGAACATGATGACTCGCTGCTGTTAACCCAGCAACACCTCCAATAGGATAGGCTGCAAGACCACCAAGATGGAATTCTCCGTTAAATTGTTTTTTTAAGGCATTTTCAACGGTATCTCTTTCAAAAATTCTATTAATATCATCGGGACAGACACTAAAGACAAGCCTTGAATTTTTTCTATTAAAATCGTGTTCAAAAAGACTTTTTTTGATTTCAGAAATTAAATCTTTTACAGTGTATATTTTTCCCCATTTCCCAAAATCATTTTTAATTTGTTCTATAAATTTATCTATTATTGTTCCCTCTTTTATAGCGTAAATTTCTCCAAAATCATTTTGAGTTTGTTCTATAAATTTATCCATTATTCTTTCCTCCTCTTTTTTTTTTTTTTTTTCTAAAATTATTTTTAATTTAAAATTGAGTAAATTTTATTTTTTTGTGATTTTTTTTTTTTTCTGTCAATTTCCTTCACTTCCTTGTCTGTGCACTTAAA
>DAOUVJ010000023.1 GCA_030667705.1 Promethearchaeota archaeon
TAATCAAAATCTAATTGTAAATTATTTATTTTACCAAAACGGAGTTTTCAAAATATTGGTGAATAAAAAACTAAATTAATTTGGAGTCTTTGCTTTTATTAGAGTTGATCTTTTGAACAATTAAAAATTTCATATAACTCTGACTTCTAAATTTATAAAAATTTAGATCCCCTATTTTTTTTTATAATAAAAAATTAATATTCATATTATAACTCTAATTAGCCATGATAATTCTTGATATAAAAAGTATACGAGAAGCGAGAATAACCCTATCTTTAATTTCTTTAAATATAATTCTCTTTTTTACATTAAATAATCCAATTTATGAAGATTATTTCTATAACTTAGTTTTAATTAATTCAAATGTTATAGATCAAATTGAGATCTGGAGACTTTTAACTTCAATGTTCATGCACGGTGATTTAAATCACTTGATATCAAACATGTTTGGTCTATTGATATTTGGCGCCTATATTGAACAAACTTTCAGTAAAATAAAGTATCTTTTTATTTATGTAATTTCAGGATTAATTGGAAATTTATTCACATTAATTCTATATCCAAGTTATGTTATCAGCTTTGGAGCATCAGGAGCCTTATTTGGAATTATTGGAGTAGTGGTTGTAATCATTTATATTGAAGGAGACCGATTTTTTCTGATATTAGCAACCCTTTATTTATTGTATTTTATCGCATCTTCTTTTGGACCAGGTATAAACCTGTGGGCTCACTTATTTGGGCTAGCATCTGGTAGTATTTTCGCTTTAATTAATCGTTTTCTGGAAAATAAGAAGCTAAAGGAGTAATTAAGATTTTTTTTTCTTTTTTTTCTTCAGAGATAATTCCATCGAGAAATCTTTAGGACATCTAGATGAAATTGGACAGGATTCACACTTTGGTCTATTCGGTAGACAAGTTGTTTGACCAAACCTAACAAAAATTCGATTTATTCTTATCCATTGATCTTTTGGAATAATTATTTTTAGGGCTTCTTCAGTCTGTTCAGGTCTAAGAGTTTTAACCCATCCTAATCTATTTGAAATTCGATGAACATGGATATCAACAGGAATAGCAGGTTTTTTAAAAGCGTATACAAGCACGCAATTCGCGGTTTTAGATCCAACTCCTTTTAAAGAAATTAAATCTTTATAATTATCTGGAACAACTCCATTATAATCCTGATCAATTATCTTTGCTACTTCTTTAATCCTTTGAGCTTTTACTCTATAAAAGCCTGCTTTATAAATCAATTGTTCTAACTCATCAATATGGGCATTAGCTATTTGGTTAGGTGTTTTAAATTTTGAGAATAATGTAATAGTTGCTTGTCTTGTATTTTCATCTCTCGTTCTAGCAGATAAAATTGTTGAGATTAAGATTTTAAAAGGATCTTGTTTTTTGGATGCTAATTCATCCAAATGAGTCTCTCCTTCCAATTTACTCTCGATTATATCAAAGATTTTTGTATAGCTCATTAGTAATCATTACTAATTTCGTTTTTTTCAAAAACGAAAATCTTTCTTTTTATAACTTGTCCTTTTTTTGCATCTAGGAAAGCTCTAACTTGGGATTTTTGGAATTGGAGTCTTTGATTTGACTTATTTGTGATTCTTTCTAAATCCATCATTGGTATTACTTTAAAATTATTATTTAGGGCGATATTTTCAATATTCATGGATACATCTCCACCATCAATAGTACTAATAATTGGCGCAATTATTGCTATTCTACCACTTGGTTTTAAAATTATTTCTACTTCTCTAAACGCATGTGAATACAGCGGAATCAGTTTATTTTGTATTAAATCCATTGCTTCTTTATAATAAGGTTTAGTTCTAAAAAAGGGTCCTAAATCTGGCTCCGTAACAACCCCATCGAAATAACTTTTTTCGAAATGCTCTGATAAATTCTTAATCTCAACTTGTTTTATTCGATTCTTTAATTTGTAAGGTATTTCCTCCTCTAAATCATTTAATAGCCAATTTAAATTTCGATAAGTATTATGCACTTTTTGAGCATCATTATCAGTTCCATATACTTGAAAATCTTCTATTGTAGCAAGTAATAATATCGTTCCATTTCCTACAAAAGGATCTAGTATTTTTTTGGATTCCCGTTCTTCAAATAAATTTAAGAAATTTAACATGATTATTGCCAATTTTGGAGAAATGCTACTCTTGAATTCTTTAAATGGACGCTCCTCATCGATTTTCTTTTTATAAGACGGGTCATCACATGAATAGGTTCTACCAATATACATTCCTTCTTCAGTAATTCCGAAAATAATTTCTGCACGATCTTCATTAAATAAACCATATTTAATGAGATTATGAGGAAATAGGGGGTTTAAATTTCCGCTTTGAATGTTTTCTTCGGGATATTTGTAATATAGTGCTTTTTTAGCTCCCAATTCCTTTAATAAATTCATTATTTCTTTATTTAGAAATGGTAAGAGATGCTTAACTAATACATTCTTATAATATTCCTCATCATAAAAATTAGGATAAATAGAGACAGCAAAGAAAAGACTCTCATTTTTAATTCTTTTAAACATCTTAGGCAGAGAATTATTAATTAACGTCAGGATTTTACTCCTTGTTTTTTCAACAATCTTATATTTCTCTATATGTGTAGGGAAAGCTTCCATTAAAGTATTTATATGAACAAAATCAAATACCTTTGATATTTTCTGAATTCCTCCCAATACATATTGTAATTCCATTAAATCATTAATATAATGCTTGTTCTTATGCAGTTCTTCAAATTCAACAACTGCGATATTTGCTGAATAATCTAAAATTTTACCTTTAAATCTCGAAAAATTCAGAACATTATCCAACTCTGCTAAGGAGAGTTTAAAATTTGATCCTAAAACAAAAATATATTTATCCATTATATTTATCTGTTATTTATGATAAAACAATTAGAATTGGATAGGAGAATGATGCATTCAATATCTTTTTTTCGACTTTATTCACTGCCTATAACAAATTTAATGACTTTTATAATTTCAGCTTTTTTTGGGTTCCTAGGCAAATGAATATCTTGGTCTTTACAGAATTCTTTTAACTCTTTTACTGTTAAACTTGATAGATCGTCGGGAAGTTGTTGTATTGCTTCCTGTGGAACGATCTTTTCCGTATCTTTAGGATATTCAGGGGATTCTTCTTCCAAATTGATTGAGGATTCGTATTTTTCTCCTGAAACCTCTTCAATAGCCTGTTTAATATTTTTTAAATCTTCTTTTTTTCTTTTTGGGAAAAACTCTGGAACTTTTTCATTGGCTTTTCCATCTGCTGTTTCTGTTTTTTTTCCTCCATTCTTGAGTTGGCTTTCCTTCATTTCTTTCATTGTATTCGCATAATTTTCTCTTAAAGATTTCAAACTCAGATTTATAAGACTTGAAAAATTTGCCCACCCATCCTTTTCTAAAACAGATTTTGCCCAAAGATATATATCTTGCTGTAAATCAACCGTGATTACCTTACCTTCAGTAGCAATATCTAAGATTAACCACCGTAAAATGTTGGCGATGATGATACCATTATCAAAAGCTATAAATCCGTAATCTCTTCCAAGGCTTGAAAATATAGAAAGACTACCAAATGCAAAAACTTTTCCCTTAAAATATTCAACGCATACCATCAGCGGAATTTTTGGCGAGTCTTCTTCGATCCATGATTGACCATCAAAAACATTACGAAAACAGTAAAGGCCTCCTCTTACAACTACTTCATTCCTCACATCTTTCCCATTTTTTTCTAAATCAAACGTTTCAATTGAACATGCACTGGATAAAACGATTTTTTGAAGTTCTTCAGTGATATAATGTGATTTGAACTTATCTAAAATCTGACGCTTTTGTAAGCTCACATAATTCACAGAATCAGACACTTCATCAGCGACAAATCTAAAACCAAATTTTTGCGTAAGTTCATTCAAGTTAGTGCGATTTATGTAATCTCCTCCACGAGTGCTTACAAGCAATAACCCTCCTCCATTCTTCACATATTGTTCTAAATTTTCAATTTCTTGGGGGGTTAATTTGATATTTTTAGGAGATGAAATAACAATTGCATCATAATCTTTCAGTGTCATTGCTGAAAAAAATCCAGCTTCGATTTTCCCTAATTTATAACCCGAAGCAAATAAAAACTGGGTAAAATCTGTATAAGATGAAGCTTCTAATGTTAACATGTTATTATGACTATAATCAAGGGCAATTGAGTGTTTCTTTTCCATTTTAAGTACCAAATTCTTTTTTTTCTATAGTAACAATAGACCTATTATTTAAATAACTTACATCAGATAACATCAGATATAAGTCAGATTTGGATCTTTTTCTCAAATTATTGTGATACAATTGTTATATCATTACTTTTTTTAAAAAAGAGAGAGTAAATTAAATTTTAATTTTGATATTGAACTTAGCTAATAGCTTCGCAATGCCCGCTTCTATTAGAATAGGAAGAACTCCAAGAACTAGCATGATCTAAAGCTGGAAAAGCCAATAAAATGTATCTAAAACCCTCTACTAGAAATTGAGCTAAAATATTAAACACAAGCGCAAATATGAACAATACTAGCAAATTTATACCCATTTCACTTAAAACAGGGACCTTAAAATTCAACATCTCAAAACTGAAAAATACTGCGAAAAAGGATTTCAATACTGTTAATGAAGAAATCAAGCAACGCTCGATTCAAATTAGAGAAAAAAAAAAGTAAATTTTTTTTATTGAGGTTTCATAGCTTGATCAACTTCAGATTCTTTGATTGAAAGGAGCTTTTTTACCCAATCCGGTAATATAAACCCAAGATAAAAAAATAAATTTGATATTACCAATATTATTCGGATAATAATTAATGTCATCGCGTTCATATCTATTAAAGCATCAAATATTGCCGATATTCCAAACAAGATGAATGCCATTAATAAAAAATAACCCTTCCACCTCAAAGATTGGCTTTCTTTTAATTTTATAGAAACAACAGCAAAATGAATCCCTGTCACACACGCTGAAACAATACTCAGACCTAAGAAGATTAATACAAATCCCTTATAATCGATATCAGTAGGATTACTAACATTGTCAATTATTCCTAATAATGAGCTAACTGGTGCTTCTGGAGCAAAGTACAGAAAATAAAACAAATAGATTTCGAAAATTAGCGATATAATACCATAACAAATCAGAACAATTTTTTTTCGTTTAGGTTTTAAAGTTGTTAGATACACATTCAACCAAGCAATTATTGCAATGGGGATACCTGCAGTTCCTAAAAGAACATAGATTTGATAAGATAAAATCTCTCCTGTGATTTGCCAATATAAATATCCTAATCCACTTGGATACCACGGAGATAATGTAAAAACAATACATAAGAAAAAATTAAAAATCAAAAACTGCTTTGTTTTAAAATATTTTATTAATACTACCAATCCAAAGAAAAATCCAATAAAAACTGATATTGCTGCGGTGAAACCAGAAATTATAGCTAATTCACTTAGAGTTTGAATCATCATTTTATTATTCACTTTTACTTTAATTATGAATTAAATGTAGATTACTTACTTAAGGAAATTAATAAATTTTTAGTATATATATATTAATATGAATTCTCAATTTTATTGACAAAAATATCAAGAACAGCATGATAAAGATGGGGACCATAACTTTTTACAAATCGTTTTGATTCTAATTTACATTCAAAACCCTCACTTTTTGCTATATCCTCAAATTCGTTATACAAATCCATATATTCTTCTTTATGGGTTACTCCCTCGTAATGGTACATTGTCCCCCTCTCTTGGACTAGCGATAAAGCATTTTTTATATATCCTATTGGAGCGGGAAAGACGCCCATTATTACTCTGTCAGCCTTGATTCCAGAGGCACTCAATTTAACTACTTCAATATTGCTATCACCTAAGATTGGGAATACTTTATCTTCAAGATGATTTAGTTTAACATTCTCAACTAAATAATTATATGCTTCTGGATTTAATTCAATACTATAAATTCGACTTGATTTTGAATGTTTTCCGATTACCAAGGAAAAATACCCAATACCAGCAAACATGTCTACAATGATTTCTCCGTCTTTGACTAAAGTTGCTAAATATTTTCGTTCCGATAAGTTTCCTTGGCTAAACATTATTTTAGTGAAATCAAAACTATATATAACATCATGCTCTTTATGTCTAACTAGAGAATTATTTTCTCCTGCTATATACTCTATGTTATTGGGTTTTCTAAACGTGCCCTCGATTTTACCTTTATTTAAATAAACGGCTTTTATACTAGGCAATAATTCCATGCACTTTTTAGCGATAATGGCTTTATAACTATAAAGAGCTGGATTTAACTTAAGGATCATTACCTTTCCTATCGATTGAAAACCTCTTGGAAGAAGATCGAGTTCTTTTTCTATTAATATGTCCTTTAAACTACTCTTAAGCTTTGTCTTAAAACCCATTATACAGATATCCAAAAATGTAAGAAATTTTGATAATAATTTCTCACTCAGAATCGAGTTAAATTATTATATAATAGTAAATCAATGATAATATATTAATTGAAAAATAATTTTTCGATAAAAAATTAAGGATAAAGTGAGTATGAATAAAATGACAAGTTTAGAAGAGGAACAATTCATTATTAATGAACAAAAAGCATGGTTCACTGGAGGTTATTGGCCAGAAGGAGTTCCAAAGCAATTGAAGGACGTTGAGGGAATTGAGATAATCCCAATGTGGGAAGGATTTATTAAATCTGCTAATGATTATGGAATTTGGGATAATGATATCTGTATCTTTGTTTATGGTCCTTACATGGAGAAAGTTAAGTTAAAAACGCTTTTTGAGCATGCTAAGAAATTCGGTACCTTTTTACATGATCAAGGTATCGGGAAAGGAGACGTTGTAGCTATAGATCTTCCTAATTCAATTAATTTTGTAGTTGCATATATGGGATGCATGTATATAGGTGCTATTGCACAAGGAATTAATCCAACATATAAACCAATGGAATTATTACATTCTTTAACTATGACTAATGCAAAAGTCCTAGTTTTAATGGATATGCTTTACATAGCGGGTTCAAGTACTATTCTTCCTAAGACAAGTGTTAAATTATTAATTCCTTCTAACTTTACTGACTTCTTTACTGCTGATGAAGCAACTATTGCTGCACTGGGAATTCCTAATGCAAGAGAAAAGATTCCTAATGAAACCGAAGATTATAAAATACATTGGATGAGCGAAATTATAAATAATACTGAATCAAAAGAAATTTCAGTAGAAATAGATCCATGGGTCGATCCTGCAGTCTATTTAATGACTGGAGGTACAACTGGTTTGCCAAAAGTAGCAATGCTCAGTCATGCTAATTTAATTGCGAATTTATACATGATTAAACCCTGGACGAATTTAGAACCCGGAATGGTAACTATTGGCTCGATCCCCTTCTTTCATTCCTTCGGAATGACATGTGTGATGAATGGAGCCCTATCACTAGGAATGGTAATGCTTCTCTTCCCAAAACCTCCATCTGATGATATACTTTCTGAAACGATAAATAAACTCGAAACTCCAAAAGGAATCATGTATACTGGCGTTGAAATGCTCTTTAAAAGGTTGACAGACTATGTTCATGAATTAGGAATTGAAGAATATAAACAAAAATATGATTTCTGGAAAAAACTGAAGTATGCAACATCTGGTGCTGGACCACTGCACGATTATGTGAGGGTTCCCTTTGAAGAAATTTTTTGTCCCATTCGTGTTGGTTATGGGTTAACTGAAACTTCACCAGTAACTAGTGTTGCTCCATTTTGGGGTCCAAATAAAACAGGAAAGTTAGGATTACCTATTTCTGGAGTAGATTGGGCAATATTTGACTCCGAAAATTTTGATAAAGGACCAATTTGTGATGGTACACCAGAAAGAAATAATTTTGGAGTTGAACACACTGGTGAAATTTGCGTAGCAGGACCTCATATCATGCTTGGTTATTTGGGAGTTCAAGAAGAACAAGAAGATAATCTTAAAATGTGGGGTGGAAAGCGTTGGTTATTAACTGGAGATATTGGTTTCATGGATGAACATGGGTTCTGTGAGATTCGGGATCGTAAAAAATCTCTAATTAAAGTTGCTGGTCATTCAGTTTTTCCAAAAGAAGTAGAAGACTACTTAGGGAAGCATCCTGCCATTGATGAAGCCGCTGTAGCTGGACTGCCTGATGAAAATACGGGTGAAAAAGTAAAAGCATGGATTACTTTAAAATCCGGATTAAAGATAGATAAAGACATCACAATAGATGAAATTAAAAAATGGTGCATAGAAAACATGGCAAAATGGAAGACCCCTGTTTTGATAGAAGTTGTTCGAAAACTTCCAGTTAGCATGACAGGAAAAGTTCAAAGAAGAGAACTTCAAGAGAAAGATATTTCAAAACTAGAGAAAGGTAAATCAATTAAAGGCTAATTTTTAATTTTCTTCATTTTTTTTATTGTTCTTAACATTTTCTTTTACTTCTATTTAAAAATGTTCGCTCTATTTTATTTGTAAAAGAATAGGGATTTTTTTTTTAAAATGACTGAAGATATCAAAATATTAAAACCAGCATGTCCAAAATGTGGTGTGTTTAAAGCCATTTCGATACCCGCATCTGTATTTACTCAAAAAAGTTTTGGTTTAATTAAAATCCAAGTTCCTCAAGGTGCTGTTTGTGAAGATCACCAATTCATTGTAATTGCCGATACTGAAGCAAGAATAATAGGATATGAAGCAATTGATGTGTCTGTATCTAAGGAAGAAGAGGAATTACCTGAAATAGAATCTGAAATCAAGTTTCCATTAAAATATTTAATTAATAAGATAGGTTTTAATAGTGTCGCTGGATTAATCCATGCAAAATTGTTTAAATATGATTCATTTATTATAAGGAGTGATGAATCTGATATGAACTTGGAAGATCTTAATGAATATTTTGATTTCATGATTCCTGAACCATATAAGAATTCAGTCAAAATTGATACCATCAGTTATGATGATGAAATTTTTCCAAATCCTGGTTATTTCTATTCATTAGTCACAAATCAAAAAACAAAAGCCTTCCTCTTCAATCCAAGGAAACACATAGTTCAAATACCCTGGCGCACGAATTTATACTATGAAACACATATTATTAACTATGCCTTAGAACGAACAGATCCAAAGGAACAAACCAAAATAATCTCTGATTCTATTAAACGATTTATAAATGATTCTGAATATGCAAAAACAATTTTGGATGGTGTTAAAAAAATCTCGGAAAAAGATCTCATGAAAACTTTAGATGAGAAATTAGCAATGACCACGATAAACAAATATCGCATGGCCTTAATTAAGGAATTCTTAAGGAGACGGGTTTCTGTTGATTTAATTAAAAAGATAAAAAAATGAGTTATTTTAATGCATTGTATTTAAATTTTTATAAGTTTTGCCCATTACTTTATAAATTCTAAGAAATTCTTCAAAAAGCTTATCATATATAGCTCTATTTTCTGGATTTGGTTTAAAGACATTTGAATATTTGATTAATCCCGGGATTTGGTCCCAGGTAAGATACCCCAACCCAACTGATGCGATGAATGCCGCACCTCTAGCATTTGCTTGGATAGGATTTTCAACTTGGTTAATTGTTCTATCTAAAACATCTGCAAAGATTTGACACCAGATATCACTATTTGCCCCTCCTCCAATAATATTGAGCTCAGGTATTATTTTTTTATCACTAATTAACTCGGGTTTTTCTTTTTTGACCCATTTTGCTATAAATTTTTCCACATAGATGAGGAGCCACTTGATGTTATAAGCTACACCTTCAAAAATTGCTCTAATCAAATGTTCTCTGGTAGTATTTAACGAAATATTATAAATTCCTCCACGAACTGTATGATCATCTACGGGTGTTCTTTCTCCAAAAAGCCAAGGTGTAAATATTAAATTGTTTGCTCCCGGAGCAGTATTTTCAACGATTTTATCGAATATCTTGTAAACATCAGGAACTTTTTCTTCTTGTAATAATTCATCTTTGTGATAGAGAATTTTGTCTCTTAAAAATGTAAGAGCTCCTCCAGCTATCTCTTGTTCATTTAGGAGCATGTATTTACCAGGGATACCCGCAGGAGCACTCCCCATGCCATGGAATATGTCTACTTTCTTGCGTGGAAAATGACAAAGAAGCCAATCAGATGTACCTATAGTAAAATGCCCTTTATAATTTTCGATAGCTCCCGATCCGATAGTAGCAGTGTGTAAATCGGGTGCTCCCATTATAACTTTAGTATCTTCCCTCAACCCTAAATCTGTTGCCACTTCCTTTGTAATTGTTCCTAAAATATCTGTAGTTTTTTTGATTTCTGGAAATTTACTAATATCTAATTTTAGCTTTTTAATGAGTTTCTTAGAATACTTAACATTATTGATATCTCGAATATCTGTTAACCAATGCATGTGAATAGTTGCTTCCGAAGTGGCAATTTCTCCTGTCAATTTATAATTAACCCAATCCTGCGGTTCTAAAAACTTATAAGATTTTTCATAAATTTCTGGATAATTATCTCTAATCCATAGGATATGAGCAATGGGGTCTTTCCCAGAAAGAGTTGGCCCCCCTCCTGTGAGTTTTATCCATTTTAGCATTTTGATCAAATTATAACCACCAACTTGTAGCAATCCTTTATGAAATTTTTTCATCTGCACAGCTCCACGCGTGTCCATCCAGATTATACAGTTCATTAGTTGTTTTCCATTTTCATCTATAGGAATTGTTCCACTCCATTGACTAGTATTACAAACTGCGATTATATCATCAATTGAAATAGATGTATTCTCAAGAAGTTCTTTAGAGCCCTCAATAATACCTTTCCACCAATCTTTAGGGTCTTGTTCTGCAGCACCTGCTTCTGGAAGGTGCAATGGCACTTCTTTTAAAACCCAATCAAGAACATCTCCATAAACAGAGACAATACTAGGTTTTGGACCACTTGTTCCATGATCAATAGCTAAAATGTATTTTTCGTTCTTTTTTGCCATTTTTAATCGAATTATCTTATTTTGTGTTATTAAAATAAATTAAATCTTAAAGAATATAAATTTTAGTTCTTAAGGATTTTGATCAATTTTTAAGTTTCAAAAATTAAAATTTGAAAGAAATATCCATAAGAAATAAACTTAATTTTGAATGTTTATCTTATGTATGTAAATTAATATTAATAGCATAAAAGAAATCAAATTTGATGATTTTTAATGGACTATGAGGAAAAAATAGCTAAAATTAAAAAAATTGTTGATTTGCCTATTAGTAAATTCAAATCCGAAGAATTGAAGGCAATCATTGAAAGATACGAAAAGAATCATGTTAAATCTAAAGAGGCTTTTGAAAGAGCTAGAAAAATCATACCCGGTGGAGTTGAACATAACCTCGCTTTTAATTATCCCTTTCCCTTAGCTAGTAAACGCGTTTTTGATTGTTACTTGGAAACTGTAGACAATATTGTACTTACGGATTATTTAATGGACGGAGGTCCTATAATCCTTGGTCATAATCATCCAATTTTGACGGAAAAGGTTATAGAAGTTATTCGGGAAATTGGACCATGTCATGGATTAACTAACGAATATGAATATCTTGCTGCTGAAGAACTTCAGAAACATTTTCCATCTTGTGAAATTATAAGATGGCTCCAAACAGGAACAGAAGCCGATATGCTTGCTATTAGGATTGCTCGAGTTGCTACAAATCGTAAATGGGTTATTAAAATAGGTGGCAGTTATCACGGATGGTCAGATCAATTGGTTTATGATATGCATGTGCCCGGAACAAAACTATTAGAATCGCATGGAATTCCAAAAAATGTATTTAAATTCATCGATTCTTGTCCTCCAAACGATATTGAAACATTACGGCAAATGTTTGCTGAAAAACGAAAAGTTGCTGCCGTTTTAATTGAACCAATGGGAGGAGAATCAGGAGCTAATCCTGTTAGACCTGGATTTAATAAAGAAGTGGAAGAACTTTGCCATGAAAATAAAGCACTATTAATTTCCGATGAAGTAGTATGTGCTTTTAGATTGCACATGGGTGGTGGTCAAGCTTATTATGGATATGAGCCGGATTTATCGGTGTTTGGTAAAATAGTTGGACATGGGTATCCCTCCGCTGCTGCTATTGGAGGTAAAGAAGAATACATGAAATATTGTGCAGCAGGTGTGGGTGGTGGAAAAAGAGCTTATAGCGGGGGAACTTTAGCCGCGAATCCATTAACTTGTGCTGCTGCTTATCATGCTATTAAATTAGTAGAAGAAACTGGAGCGACAGAAATAGCTGGAAAAGCTGGAGCTCGATTAGCTGATGGGTTAAATGAAGTTTTCGCTAAATATGAATTACCCTGGTTTTCATATAATTTAGGTGGTACGGTTCACTTTCATACATCATGCCTTTTTGGATTGAGTTTTGATATACCAGATCAAGTAGGGCAATTACCATTAAGGAAGAAATTTATGGAACACATAGGAGCAGCTCTAGTGGACCAAGAAATAATTTCCGTGGCTGGAAGTAGATTTTATATGTGTATACTCCATACCGATGAAATAATTGATGAAACCATCAAAAAGATTGACAATATCTGTCAAAAAATAGAATTAAATTAGATTAACAATTTAATCCTTTTTTTTCAATTTAAAATTGAGATTAATTAACTTAGACAAATATGTTTAAGTGAAGGTATTTATTTAATCAAATATATAAGTAGATAGTATAAATTTGACCTAAACAAGGTTCTACTTTCTTATGGGGATAAGTAAAAATTGGTTCGTCGAGAAAATCAACAAATTTCTAGAATTTGATGAAAGTAATAAGATGAAAATGGTTGATAATTCCAAAATTTTTGAACCAGATGTAATCATAGGAATAGTTTCTGGGAATGATCCAATATTTAGCGACTACAAGAAGATAATCGGTGACTTTTATCTTACACCAATAGAAGCATATACATGGTACTGTGAAACAAACGGAATACCCATTTCAACAAAAAATTTAAGCGTAGTAGCCTATATTCTTCCAATTAATAGGAATACTAAAAAGGAAAATTATGAATATTCAAGAGAAAAACCATCAGAAAGATGGGCGAATACTAGATTATTCGGAGAACAAGCTAACACGAAGATCCAAATCCATTTAATCAAGGAGTTAAAAAGCTTAGGTATAGATGCAATGGCACCTACTAACGAAAAACGCCTATTTAAAATAAATCCTAAAATCTGGGCATCGAATTGGTCTCATAGACATTGTTGTTTTGCAGCTGGATTAGGGTCTTTTGGTTTATCTGATGGTTTTATCAATTCTCGGGGGAAGGCAATGAGATGTGGTACTTTTATTATTGATTACGATTTACCGTCAGATGCAGCCAAGAGACCTTTAGATCCCTACGAATATTGCAACAAGTGTGGAGATTGTATAAAGCGTTGCCCCGTAGCCGCAATATCTTTTGAAAATCGGCACGATAAAATAACATGTTCAAACCACGTAATGGGAACCATTCCATATATAAAAAAAAACTATGGAATCAACATCTATGGATGTGGTTTATGCCAAGTAGGGGTTTCATGCGAGAATGGATTTCCCGAGAAACCTTCTTAAACATTTGAATGTCAATCATTTAATGATTTTCATTAAATTTATATTCAATTTAGTTAAACCATTATAAATAAGTTATTAATTAATAAGATAAATGAAAATAGTGATCTTTGAGCCCCATCCTGATGATTTACTTTTTGGACCCGGTCCAATCTTGCTTGAATGGATTGAAAAAAAGCATGACATCCATGTAATAACGGTTACGGATGGAAGAGCCTGTTTTAGAGTTGGAGAGCAAGCAGATTCAGAAAATGCTCCAATAATGTCTGAATATGAAGTTGCAAACATGAGAACTAAAGAAGCGAGGGAAGTAATCAAATTTTTAGGAATTCCAATTGAAAATCATCATCTTTTTAACTTTCATGATGCTGATGGACAGAAGAACGTGAAAGAAGGGATTGTAAAAGCCATTCCTCTAATTAAAAATGCAGATCGGATTTTCTTTCCAAGCGATAACAATAGTCATGTAGATCATCAAGCTACTCATGACATTGCAATTGGTGCATCAAAGTCATTGGTATTAAAAAATCTCGAATATTTTGTCTATTTTATACCCACTTATGGTAAATTTCAAGAAGATTCGAAAGATCATCAATTTGAATATATTATTGATGAAGAAAGAGCAAAAATTCTACAAGAATGGTTGGAGATATATCAATCACAATCTTTCACTAAATACGCTTGGAAGATGTACAAGAGATTCCTTAAAAAGATCAGAAAGTGGACCTATGGTATTTACAAATATGAAGAAATTGGAATATATAATAATTTTTAGAGTTTTTACTAAACTTATTGCTATTAAACCGTAAGACTTATATAATGATTTAGCATTGTAAAATATGCATAATTTGAGTACCTAAAATTTTTTTATTCTCATTAATTAAAGCTACATTGAATTAAGGTTAATTTTGTAAGATCTTTTTTAGAGTTAGATTAGGGGAAAATTGAAAATGTTAGATATAATCTTGTGGTTCTGTTTGATGTTTGGAGGAATTATTTTGATTATTTTTTCTAGCAAGATAGCTGTAAAAAATTCAGCTTTACTTGCAACAGCTTTAAGAATATCTCCATTAATTATAGGAGTAACATTGGTTTCTATAGGAACAGATATTTCAGAAATTTTTAATTCGCTTGTGTCCTGTGCTCGTGGGCATGGCGATATTGACGTAGGCGATTCAGTAGGTTCTGATTTAGTTCAATTAACACTCGTTTTTGGTCTTCTTCCAATTATTTGTGGAGCGTTTTATATACATCGAAAGGATATTATAATACTTGGAGCTTGCGAGATTCTTTCTCTTTTAGCAATCTTCATTGTTGTAGAAAAGGGATATATAAGCCGTTTAGATGCTATATTTATGGTTGGAAGTTTGGGGATATATATTTGGTTGATTTATAATGCTAATAAAGAAAGCATCATACACCGAATTGAAATGGCTGAAATTGAAAAACCTAAAAGGAAAAAAATAATATATCTTTTAATTGCTATTGTGGCCTTTATAGGAGTTACAATCGCATCTATTATGATTGTAGAATCTGTGATTAATATTTCAAGATTATTAAATGTTCATGAATACATAATAAGCTTTTTTATTCTAGCCATTGGGACCTCTCTTCCAGAATTGGTTGTTGGTATAGATGCTCTCCGCTTAAAACAGCATTCTATTGCAGTTGGCGATATTGTGGGTTCTTGTATTGTAGACTCAACTTTAAGTATTGGAATAGGTCAAGTTTTCTTTCCTCAAGCAGTTACAGCTACTTTTGCAGTCCCTACAGTCTTATTTACTCTTATTGCCAGCTTTATAGTTATAACCACTGTAGCTATAAGAAAAAAAATTGATAAAAAAGCAGGAGTTTTCTTTATAATAATTTATCTTCTCTCTTTCAGCTTAATATTTTTACCCGTATATGATTTTTTAAAAGCAATTAATTTGTTATAAAATTAATCTTAATCAGGCAAGTAAAATTTACATAGAGTACATTGTTTAACTTTTAATCTTCTTTCTGGTCCTAAAATTATATACTTACTTGCCATTTTTCCGCCACACTTTGGGCAATTTTTTTGGAAATTTTCTTTAATGGATTCTAAAACTAGCTGAATGTTTTTTTCTAAGTTTAGTAATTCATTTGCGTTTTCAATTATTTTTTTTGCGGAGATTATACCTATGCCTTTGATCCATGCTAATTCTTCGGGTTTTGCACTCGCTATGTCATCGATAGTTTTAATTCCTGCTTTAAAAAGATTTTCTGAAGCTGCAGGACCAATCCCTCTGACTCTCTCAAGCTCAATCGACATAATCTTACAAAACCTTAAAGGTTGATGAAAGTGACTATAAGAATACGGGCGTTAAATATATGTTTGAATACGAAAATAATTTCTATAACAATTATAAAATGGGATTCAAGACAGATAAAATTTGAGATATGCTAAAAAAAAGGAAAATGAATTAATTATTATTTTTCTAATTGACGACCAACGCCATTGTACATTAAATACCCGCCTGCAATTGCTAAAATTAATCCTACTAAACCCATTATTGTCCGAAATTCGGGTATATTCAGATAATTTGAAACAAAAATGCCATACATGAAGACTATTAAGCAGCAGAATCCATATATAAAAAATTTCCACTTCTTCTTGAGAAGATCATCTTCAAATTTCTTGTATATCTGTAATGAAAGATATAGAAATGGTATGACTGCACCTAATGACACTACAAGGACCACATAAATAAAGAATGGCAATGACCATACAGGTGACCAAGTAGTCACATTAAGAGTTACACCAGCTCCAGGTATGAATAAGAAAAAGATCATGCAGAACATTGCAATACCGTATGCTAAGAAAATTAGAGTTTGTTTTTTAGTCGTAATTACTTTCTCAGATTTTAATAAGATCAAGTCAAAGACTACTAAAAATATTGCAGAATAGTATATTCCGAAATTAGTAACAAAATTCAATAACAGCACGAGATTAACATCTATCATTGGACCATAGATGAAATTCACGAAAAATCCTATTACACACGAAATATAGAAACCAGCAAAGATTACATTAAGCCTCTTTCTATCTCTTTTCAAGATTTTAATTGCAAGAAATAGGAAAAAGGCGAAAATAAACCCTTGGGCTATGTAAATCGTTATAAATCTCATGGTGGTTAACTGAAACAGTACCATTATTAATCACTAAAGTTTTTTTTTAATTTTTTGTATTTATTATACAAAAATTGTAGTACAATAATTTAAATGCTCTTAACGGGAGTTAATAATTTATTTATATCAAAAGAATTTTTCATTAAAAATTAAACCTTAGAGTTGTTTTGCTACTCCATGGTATATAAAGTATATACTAATTAATATCGGTAATGAAATGATTGACCAGATTAATCTAAAAGTTGGATCAGCAAGAGTATTTGAAAGAGAAGTTCCGTAATATAAGAAGAAGTACCCAAATATCCCAACTAAGAAAAAAATCCATTTTTTTTTAAGTATGTCTTTCTGAAAAGATCTATATATCTTAAATGAAACATAAATTGTTGGTCCGATGGCAATACTACTACATATCGCAATACTATATGTGAAAAAGGACCAGCTCCACTCTGGTTTCCAAGTAACTTCATTTAATCTTAAACCATCTGGAATAAACCACAGAACAATAAGTAATAAGGCGTAAATTATAAAGATGGTAACTTGTATTTTCAATGTTATAATTTTATCAGATTTTAATAGAATTAGCACAAAAATTAATAAGAAGATGAGAGAAAGGCAGAATAAATAATAAGTGATGAAATGTAATACCAAGGTTATAGTTTCATTAAAGACGTTTACATAAATTATGTTTAATATGACCCCTATCACTACAACAAAATAAAAGGAACTCAGAATGACATTTATTCCTCTTCTTTCTCTTCTAATAATTTTATATCCAATAAATAAATAAAATAAACCAACTAATCCTTGTACAAGGAATACTTGTATAAAACGAGCTAAATCCAACTTTATTACCTGAGAGTTTGTATATAATTTTTATAAAATTGTAATTTGGTATTGATAATAAATTGTACAATTATATTTATCTTTATTTGTAAAAGAAAAGCATATATTGCAAGTCTTCTGGGAAAACTGCTTTTTCTCTTATAAAATTTAAAGGAAAGTAGAGGCAATAAAGATCGGGCTATTTCTCTCTCCACTCAATTCCACATTTACCACAACGATATTTCTTTCCATATATACGAGGATAGTCATTAATTAAATTTGTTTTATCTTCTGATTCATGAATCATGGACTTGTGTTCCTCCTTACATTTAGGACATTTTCTTCTCCCATCTGACTTTTCGATTGTCAATATATTATCGAGGCTTTCTCCCATATAGAGCATCAACCTATTATTTTTTAAAATGAAATTGGATGATAATATTATTAGTATCGGACTTTTTAAATCTTGTCAAGTTTTCTGAATCAATCAATCAAACTTTTTTTCCAGGATCGGAAGTATCCATTCATCATTATGATTGTCCCGATTTTATTGGTTAGATAACATATTTCCATAGATGAGTGCTTGTTCATATAATTCTGGGTTTGAAAGCTTAAATTTAAGAATTGCGTCATCAAATATCTTATCAAATAATTCTGTAAAATCACTCTGCTGATTACTTATCTCAAAACAATAAATGAAATTTAACTCTTGTGTTTTTCGGACTAAACTCAATCTACTTATCCGTAGTTTTTCTTCATCGATTTTTCCATTTATTAAATTCATATCCACAGCTGCCAATATCTTGGAACCTTGGAAATTGTATAAATTATAAAATTCGAGATAATTATCTTGAAGAATCTGACTAATCGAATGAGGGTCATGTAAATCAAGAATTTGTATTATCCCATCCAAGTACTCAATAGAATTATATAACTCAACGAAATCTTTAATTTTCTCAACTTGAAAAACTTTAACTTTCAATGGAATAGATTGATGAATTATCTGAAATTCATTATTTATAGAGGGTGAAATAGCTAAATGAGAAAGGAACTCAAGAATCATATTTTTTCCCTTATCTGATTCTCCAATGACCCCTAGATGCATTTTATAATTGATTTTCTTCAAGCAATCTCTTTCTCTTATTATATAAATAATATTTTTATTTAAGATGGTTATCCGTAATCATTTTTAATTCTTTAGAAAGAATTTCATCAATAGGTTTAATTGTTGGCTTAGATTCCAATTTATTTGCTTCAATTTTAGCCCTATTTCTCGCTGATTTCGCTCCAGCATCATTCCAAGCATCGCGAGTCATCCTATCAATGATGGGTCCTGCCATGAACAATTCCTTTCTAAACAGATTTAATGTTGATGGATGTGAAAGTAATTCTTCTGTTTCACTATAGTCTTTTAGAATATCTAAAGCGAAAGGAGTTCCCCGATCCTCAACACCTCGTAAAAGCCTTTTTACCATTCCAACAATCTCATTATCGATTAATAATTTTTCCACACTCTGAGTTGATTCAAAATCAAGCATTCCTGGACCTGATACCATGTTAACACCAGCAAGTCCAGCTAAGAGAGCACCCATTCCTCCTTCGAATCCCGCTTGAGCATCTGGGACTTTAGAATCACTTAAACTCATGTAAGCATGAGTAGGCATTTTTAAAAATTTACCCATTTCCACATCTCCCAGATTAATCATCATTGTTTCTATTGCTCCCATCGGAGTAGTTCCATACTTCATGTCTAATATAGCCGGGGATCCACCCCAAATCAAAGGGGCACCAGGTTTAGCTAATTGTGCAATAACGACTCCTGCTAAACATTCAGCACAATGTTGAGTTATTGATCCAATTAAGGTGATAGGAGCACTTGCACCTGCGAGTGGCATTGAAACGAATTCAGAAGGAATCATGCTTTTTGCTGCGTCAATTAGTGATTGAGTGGTTAAATCTGACCATTTTAATGGGGGGCTTGGACAAGCATCAAATATAGCAAGTGGTTTCCTTGCCAAGTCATCTTCAGATAACCTACAAGATAATAAAAGTTCTCGCATGATTGAGAAACTCTCCTTTCTAAATGTGCCCGTAATAACTGGTTTGTGGCAATTGGATAATGCAATAAAAAGTCTATGCCAATCTTGCGCTTCTGGGGCGACATCCTGATAAACAAAAGCCGTGCTTTGAGCTTCAATATATTTCAAATGTCCAACTATTTTTGAAAAACGAATAAAATCATTCGAAGTGGCTTCTCTAGTTTCTCCTGAGTTTTCATCTAATATCAGAATTGCAGCAGAACCAGGATCATAGTATACATTGTCGTCTTTAAGAGTCATGTGTTCCTTTCCTTCTCTATCATACAAAGTAATCTCATTAGGAACGGTTTGTAAACATTTCTCTACTAAATCAGAAGGAATCAAGAAAGACAGCCCGTCATTATTTACTCCTTGATTTCTTAATAACTCTCTTGCTTGTTCATTTTCCACAAATACTCCAAGAATTTCTAATATCTGTTTTGCTTCACTTAATATTGAATTTTTGTGTTCTTCATCTAATACTTTTATTTTCGGTCTTAAAATTGTCATTTTATTTACCCTACTCTAGTCCATATTTTTTTTTATTTCTTGAATGGTTTTTGGTGTCGTTCCACAACACCCACCAACTATTTTTGCACCCAAATTTATTATTTTAATAATATCTTGTGCGAATTCTTGTACTGTTTGATCATAAATGGTTGTAGTCCCTTCAAGCCTAGGTTTACCTGCATTGGGTTTAATGGATACTGGCTTATCTGTTAAAGATTTAAATTCATTCATTAAATCAATCATTTCATTTGAACCTAAAGTGCAGTTTGCTCCAACGACATCTGCTCCTTCACTAATTTGGATATCAATACATTTATCCAAGGAATCTCCCATGATAGTAAAGAATCCTCTTTTAGTTTTTTTATAGGTCATTGAACTAATAATTGGTTTATAAGACACTTCTTTTATTGCTCGAATTGCAGCTCTCATTTCATCGATATCAGATATTGTCTCTATGTGCCAAAGATCGACTCCTGAATTTAAAATCTCGACTTGTTTTTTAAAACTTGATTGCCAGATATCGATCGAAGCTTTCCCCACTGGAGGTTTAAACACGCTAGATGGTCCAATATCACCTACGATGAGATGATCTATTGGCCGAACACTATCAATGATTTCTAAAGCTTTTTGATTGATTTCTACTAAACATTCCTCAAGTTTATGATTTTTTAGGTTTAGGTAGCAAGAACCAAATGTGTTTGATTGTACCATATCTGAACCTGCTTCATAATACGCTTGATGAATGCTACTGATAACTTGAGGTTCTTCAATATTTAATAGATCTGGTAGTTTTCCAGGTTTAATTCCTCGTTTAATAATTTCTGAACCCATTCCTCCATCAAATAATATCGTCTTTGTATCATCTTTAAGCCATTCTTTAAATATCAACTTAAATCCCTCTTTCGATTTTATTTGTTAGAAAATAATTCGTTTACTAATTTTACCGCATCAACAGCACTATCAGCATATCCATCAGCCTCACATTCTTCAACCCATTTACGTGAAACTGGAGCACCACCCAAAATGACCTTAAATTTTGATCGAATGCCTTTATCTTTTAAGATATCGACTACTTTCTTTTGTCCGGCCATGGTCGTTGTAAGTAGCGCAGATACCCCAATTACATTTGCGTTGACACTAATCGCTTCTTTAACTATTTTTTCTGCTGGAACATCTGCTCCCAGATCATGTACATCATAACCATTTGCGCTAAGCATTGTTCCTACGATAGTTTTCCCAATAGAATGAATATCTCCTTCAATCGTTGCGATTACTACTGTTCCACGATTAAATGTCTCAGAATGTTCTTTTAAATGAGGTATTAATAGTTTCATGGCTTCTTGCATGATATTTCCTCCTAACATCAATTCGGGTAGGAAAATTTCTCCTTCATCCCAGAGATCTCCAATTTTTCTTATCCCTGCACCAAATCCGTGTTCAACCACTTCAAGCAAATTCAATCCATCTGCTATAGCACGGTTGGCTAATTCTAAGGCTTTTTCCTTATCTAAATTTACTATAGCCTCAGAAATTTCAACATTTAATTTTTCAATTGCCATTTGTATCTCATCTAAAACTCTACTATCAATACATTTAATTTTATTTTGTTTTGTAATTAACATTTCGAAAATGCTCCCATACAAGGGAAAATGAATAATTATTCCATTATGTGGCTATGTGAATCAAAAGATTAATAAATAGATTTAAAACACTTTTTTTTTATATTTTAGTTATAATAAAATATCAAATAAAATAAATTATGGAATGTGTAAAAAATGAGCCGTCGATATTATGCCAAGGGAAAGAAGACGTACGCAAAGAACCAATCCTTTGAACAGGACCAAGTTGGAGAGGAAAAAGAACGCTACTTAATCAATATCTCCCTAATGAGCTTGAAGACGCTGAAGGACTACGATACGTTTGGATGGCGCGGGGAATTCTATTTTAAGACTGAGGGCGCCAAACTCTTCAAAGCTCGCTGGCCCAACAAGGGAACCATTAAATTACAACGAAATCAAGAATTTACATCCAAAGCCGATATGTCTTTATGGAGTCAATTTAAAACTGTACGTGCTGACGAAAGTATCATCGTTCCTGTAAAAGTAATTTTAAGAGAAAAGGATCCATTGAAGAAGGATCAAGAAATAGCCTCTGAAGAGTATGAAATCAGACTCCCTCAGAAAACCAAGTACGTTATCCTACAAGATGAAAAAGAAAATACAAAAGCTAAACTCCGTATTCAAGCAACGAGAACTAGATATTAAAATATTTTTTATTCTATTTTTCATTACAGATTATTATTCCACGTCCCTTCTGCTCTAAGTATATAGTTTGTAATAAATTGATTTTTCGTCATCTTCATAATCTAATTCTGTAATATTTTTGTAGGCATAATAAATAAATGATTAGATATAAGTTTCACATCATTCTAATTATTAATTTTTTTTTTAAAACGATAAATTATGAATGAAAAAGAATAATATGATACAACAATTAAAAAAGCCCCCATGTATAAAGTTACGGATTAGTCAACTTTTTATGAATCTCTGTTCATCTGAAAAATAAAGAGGTTTTGAATTAGGTTCTTTGAATAAAATTCAAAGATAAATCTAACAAAATATTTATTAACTCACGTTGAATCTTACTAATTAGTCAAATTATTTTTGACATTTCTATCAAAAAAAGATTAATTCAGGAAGGTAAAATTATGAATTTAAAAAATAGTTTAAATCATATAAGTCATAAGACAATTGCTCTTTTCATTTGGCTGCAGCATTCTGTATTACCGCCTTAGATATGTTTCTTGCAACTGGAAGTACATATATTGCTTGTCAAATTTTTGGTTGTTGCTAACTAAATATGGCTAAAGAGGGTGGATCTATGAATAATAACGAAAAGAATTCAATAAAAAGGAACTTGAAATAAAAAATCAAAATTTTCTCGAAGAATCTTAATAAAAACTGGGTTTATATTTATATTGGAGCTTATGGATCATGGTTGATTTCATCGTGGGGGTTATTTTTTGTCGGGATTTACGATTTAGGACATGTTATCTTTTCAACAATCTTGGGCTTAGCAATTTTTCTTTTAACATATACTGCTAGTCGTATTAGAAATCCTAAACTCGTGGAGTTCATACCTAGAATACTCTTGGTAGTTGGCGGTACACTTGTTTTTGGTTGTATTATGTGGCTTATTATTGGTTATGTACTTGTTCAAGCTCCTTGGGCTCCCTTACGAATTTTGATTGGAGATGCGGTAATAAGGGGAAGGATTAATCTCCTAATTCTAACATCTTCGTATGCAATTACTGCTTATATAACGTACAGAATTGGCAAGAAAATAAAATGGAGACCCCCTACTCGTTTTGAAATTGAATGACTAATCTTAAATCAAAAAACTTTTTAATATTTCAGTATCTAAAGAAGTATTTTTTTTTCTTTTATTTCTTATTTTTTTGAGTCCGACATTATTCTCACCTCAACACGTTATGAGCATGGATTTTCATCCAGATTTAAACAAATATTAGTAAGTCTTCTCTCAAATGCGATTAAAAATACACCTCCAAGAGGGAACTTATCTATAAATGTATCGCAAAATGATCAATTCACCGAGGTCGTCATAAATGATAATGGAGTGGGATTAATTATTCTTGGAGCGAACTGAAATCGAAAATAAGAGCAGTAGTTTATATAGGGCATTGAATGCATCGATTTGTAAATGTCCTGGTTGCAACCAGAGTGACAGGGATATGATGTACAACGCTTACCTTGAGGAATGGTATTGCACGTATTGCGTGCAAGAATATCAAGATTTCTACTATAAAAAAAAACATTCTATCGACAAGGGTTGGTCTGTCGGCGATTTTAGTGTTGAATTCCATAAATCATTTTTATGATCTATGAATCTTTTTTAGCCTATCTCTGGTTAGGTTCACTTGGATCAATATTCAAATAGTTTGGTTAATTCTTCTATTTCTTTTAATTGATTAGCGGACGGTTCACGGTCTTCCTCATTTATGGTGAGATCTTGCTTTAGCATTGGTAAATAATAGGGGGGACTATCTTCTTTTATTCATTTTCATTTTTTTTCAATCTCGAAATTCAAGAAGATGAGTAATTCCACAATAATAAACCAATGGTTTATGAAAAACTTTTTTTTCAAATGATTATATCTTAATACAAAAAAAATATAAAATTTAAACAGGGAATAAAGTGTCTATTAAAGAGAAAATTAAAGAGTTCGTTATCGAATGGGATTCAGAAGGATTAAAGAATTATTGCCAATCTATTCTAAAAAGTGATGAAGCTACGGCTTCTAATTTATTAAAGATCATCGGGGATGTCATGAAGTATGTTGGAGATCAATTTGAAAGTGAAGAAATTTTTCTCCCGGAGTTAATTGGTTCTGCTGAGACAGTAAAAGGCGTTATTGACGAAATCTTAGATCCTGCGATTAGAGCTGCTGGAGAGAAAAAAGAATCGATGGGTAAAGTGGTGATCGGAACTGTAGAAAGTGATGTTCATTCAATTGGTAAAGACCTTGTTGGTTCCTTTTTATTTTCTTATGGATTTGAGGTATACAATCTAGGAGTGGAAGTCACGGCTGATCAATTCATCTCAAAAGCAGAAGAAGTAGGTGCTGATGTAATTGGTTTATCTTCTTTATTAACCATGTCAATGGATTTTCAAAAACAAGTTATTGAGGAATTAAAAAAGAGAGGTCTACGAGAGAAATACAAGGTTATTGTAGGAGGAGCTCCTACTACTGAAGAATGGGCTGATCAAATTGGTGCAGATGCGTGGGCAGATGATAGTATTGAAGCGGTAAATAAAATTAAAGAAATCCTCAATAAATAATAAGAGATGATTAAAAAAAATGAAATTAAAAAAGATCGAGGTTTTCTCAAAGGACGAGCTTGAAGCCATTCATTCTGCTTCAATGACATTACTTTCAGATGTAGGGATAAAAATAGATGCTCAAGATACACGAGATCTTCTAAAAGAAAATGGTGCAAGTGTAGATAACAATACGCATTTCGTGAAATTCCCAGAATCCATGATAATGGAAAAAATGAAAACAGTTCCAGAATCATTCAAATTACACGGACCTGATGGCTCGTTCTCCTTTGAAGTGAATACCAAAAGCACCAATTTTGCGACGATTGGGACGCCTGTCAAAATAAGAGATTTAAATTCTAAACAAGGAGTGCGTAAGAGCGTTATGGCGGATACAATTGAACAAATTAAAATTGTAGATAGTTTAGAAAATATCATGTGTTCCCATGTTGACGTATGGCCGAATGATGTGTCATTCACTACCATTCATACTGAATGTATTTATCAATGGGTAAAAAATACTAGAAAGCCTTATGGACTGGGATGTTATGGAAAATTAGCCTCCCAAGATATGATGAACATGATATCTATTATTGTAGGGGGAGAAGAAGAGTTAATTAAAAGACCGAGATTAGTAGGTTTTATGTCACCAACCTCCCCACTTCACTTGCCCCAAATAATGACAAATGGGTTTGAAATTTTCACGAAATATAAACAGCCTACTATCATCGCTCCCGAAGCTATAGCGGGAAGTTCTTCTCCAGTAACTCTAGCAGGTCTATTGACTCAAACTAATGCGGAAATAGTAGGAACGACAGTATTATCCCAAATCTTTAATCCTGGAACTCCAATTTTCTTTGGAACGGTTTCACACATTACAGATATGCGAACAGGAAATTCTGCGATGGGATCAGTGGAAATGGGATTAATCACGGCAGGTATAGCTCAACTAGCAAGGTTTTATAACATTCCTTCTCGCGGACCTGGCGCAGTAACTGATTCGAAAGTATTAGACTTGCAAAATGGGTATGAACGCCTCCAAACTTTAATGTTAGCAGCTCAAGCAGGAATCAATTATATCACTTGTGCGGGTACCTATGAAGCCACTTTAGTTGAAGCATTAGAACTTTTAGTAATTGATGATGATTTAGCAGGAATGGTAAAAAGAGCGATGGAAGGAATAATAGTTAACGAAGATACTATAGGATTAGATGTAATAAAGAAAGTAGCAACAAGCGAAAAGAAAGGAGTTAATTTTCTTGCCGAAAGTCATACAAGAAAGCACATGAAATCAGAATTATACATGCCTAGGTTATCTGATAGATCTAGACGATCAACTTGGCAGAAAAAAGGTTCCAAAGATATAATTGAAAGAGCAAGAGAAAAAGTTAACCAAATTCTTAAAGATCATCAACCTAATAAATTAGAGAATGGCATGGAAGAACAGTTGCATAATTATATGAGGAAAGTCAAATCAAGGACATTAGATGATTATAAAAAAGCTGAAGGTTTGATGGTTGATAGTATTACTCTACCAGATGGTATTGAAATAAAAGATAACAAGAAGTAGCTTATTATTTTCCTACAAATTTTCTTATTTATTTTCTTTTAAAATTCTATTAAAGAGTTTTAGTAAATCAACTTTAAGTAAAACATATATTAATAAAATAATTGCATAGAGAGTAACAATACTTAAAATCCAGCTTTCTCCTCCCAGAAAACTACAAAGATTTAAAAGATTATATCCGAAGACTAACATTAATCCAAATTTTCCAAGCCAACACCAAAAAATGGTTTTTTTAAAAGAATATTTCAACAACCCTAATGGAACTGTAATAAAATCATCATTAATGGGAGTGAGTGCCGCCAAAAAAATAAGAAATGGGGCTAATCTTGGATGTTCTAATAAGATTTGTTGATATGGTGATAATTTAATTTTTTGTTCTTCTGAGATAAATTGAGAAACTCCTCTACCCACAAAGTATCCTCCTAATTCACCAATTAAACACCCCATACTAGCGATAAATGCAACTAATAACGGTATACCTAAATTTAATGATAAAAAGGGAGCAGCACTGAAACAAACTACAAA
>DAOUVJ010000161.1 GCA_030667705.1 Promethearchaeota archaeon
ATAAATAATCATTTATTAATAAGTTTATTTTAGATTAAAATGTAAAAGTTTTTTGAAAACATCACCAAATGAAGTGTTGAAAATGAGTAAATTATCTGAAATTATGAAATCCCGTGTTGAGAAATTGATGGATGGGGAACGAAGAGAGATCCTCCTCAATGCAATTCATGAGGATATTACCCCAGAACAGGCGATATCGGTCAACTGTTTAATTGGAACAGGAGCCATAGGTAAGACTAGTGCTGATGGATTTAAAAGAATAACTGAACCAATTCCTCTGCAATTTCCAGAAGACCACTATACTCATAAAAATTTGGCTTTGGAATGGTATATGGGGGGAGGATATCTTAAATGTGTGAAGACGGATACGAGTGGAAATCATGTGGGAGAGCCTATTTATTTTAGCTGCATTTTTTGTTTTTTTTTCCGTAGGATTGAACCCGGAAATCAAAAAATGATTCTTGAGACTCATTTTTCACTGGTTTCTAAAGACAAAAGTCTCATACAATCAAAACCTGCAGCAGTATGGAATTATGATAATCTACTTGAACTCCCTGATCCCAAAATTAAGAAGTTTATTATTAAATCCCAAAATCTTGAATTACAATCACTTCAAGACGATGAAAAGTATTTTGATAAGCTTCGAGTTATTGGAAAAGATGAACAAAAGGAAATCGCAATAGATTTTAAATTAATAAAAAAAGATCCGATTGTTCTTCAAGCAGGTAATGGTTATATGGGAGATACTGAGAACGGAATTGCATATGGATATTATACGGCACCATTTTTTCATACATCTGGAACACTTAAATATGAAAACGAGACCTATGTTGTTTTAGAGGGAAGTTTTGGTGTAGATCATGAATGGGGAACAATAGGAACGCCACTATCCAAAAAACTTCAAAATATTTGTGAAATTCTGTACGCTTTGGGTTTAAAATTCAGATTTTTGGATGCCGGCTTTGGTTTATATGGTTTTGAAAGTTGGTTTGGTTTCCATTTCGATGATGGATCATTTTTAACTACCGTGGCTGCTACTATTAAAGAAATACCTCATAATAAATTTTTTACTCCTAAACATTCACTATCTCAATATTTGAGTCCAGACGGTAAACAAGAGCCTATACCAGAATTAAAATTGAGAATTTTGGAATATACTCAATTAGATGGTTCAAAATATCCAACAAAGTTTGAGTTTACTAATACACCTGTAGGAGATTTTTTTATTTCTCCTTTAACGCAAGACCAACGCATGGAATGGGCTGGAGGAGGGTATGCTTATGAAGGGGGAGTAATAGTAACGGATCCCTCAGGAAAACAAATTGGCATTGGAAACTTGGAAAATTGCGGATGGGACACCAAATTCACTGAAAATGTCTTAAAAAAATTGGGAATTGATAAATCTAAGGCAAAATTATTCAATTCGCGCAGTAAAAAAAGGGGGACATTGTTAGTGGTTGGATTATTTTCTATCGTAACAATTATCATTTCTTTAAGTGCTTGGGGATTAAGTTTAATCTTTAATTGAAATACCAATTCATGATGTTTCTTTTCTATTCCATATATAATCTGGGAAATGATTGAATGATACTTCTTTTGTTGAAATGAATTATTTTTCAAAAATTATTTTTTAGATAGTAGTTTAAAATAAGTAACATGGTTTTAAACATTTACATATTATCTGTCGTACTATTAACATTCGCAAACGGTTTTGCTTATTTCTATTTTGCTGTTAAAATCAAAAGGAAATATCCCGACGAGTCTCAATATTTAAACTCAGTTGTTATTTCTATCCTATGGTTTGTCGCAGGAATATCATACCCCTTCTTTTTTCCGATTGATGATCAATTCAGACAGTTCTATCATATTTTAGGTGCTCAGATTATATGTATTTACTCTTATGCGGTAGTTTTATTTTTATTCGTAGTACAATATATATTTAGAATCTGGAGACATCCAGAAGTTAAAGAAGAGCGAACAATTGATAATTTCCTCAAAAAATTTAATGAAAGAAATGAAAAAAAACTCCTCGATTTAAATGAGAAATCACATTCAATTAGCACGGATATCAATAGAAAGTTATTCCATTTGATTCCTCCGGGAGTAATAATTATTTTATGGGAATTTGCCATACATTTTTGGGCAGACGTATTCAATCAAGATGAGCTGTGGGGAATTACAGAAGAGGAATATGGGATGTGGATAATTATGACTATTGGATTCACTGCTCTCATGGTATTTGCTATTTTAGACTATATCCGACTTTCATTCATGTTTGAGAAACGTAATGCTTATCATTTAATGCCCAAAAACTTATCAGGAATTTTTTTAAAGACTTTAAATAGAGATGAAGTATATGAACTGGCAGCAACCGCCGCTTTAATACTCGCCCTTCTTCCTATATTCTTCTTCCCAATAAGTGTTTTTGCTGCAGCTGCATTAATTTCATCAATAGGAGATGGAGCTGCTTCTCTTATAGGAATAAAATTTGGTAAACGTCATTTTCCTAAAAATAGTAAGAAAACCATTATTGGCTATATAGCAGGATTTGTAGTTTCATTTTTAACAGCCTTTTTTGTCTACAGTATTTTTGAATCAAGCATTCCTTTCATAAAAATAGGAATATTATCATTTAGTGGTGCTTTAGTATTTCTGATTGTAGATTTATTAGATTTAAAGATAAATGATAACATTCTTAATCCTATCTTTTGTGGCCTTCTTATGGGATTGTTATATTATGTAATTTAAAAAAAGATTTTTCAAGATCCTAAGTTTTATTTTCATTTTAATAATCTATAATTTCATAGAGGGGTGATTTTTTAATTATAATATTCAAGCTGCAGGAAGGATTTTCCGTACATCTACAGATCGGGGTTTTGTAATGTTACTTGGAAGAAGATTTAGTACTCCTTATTATAAAAGTGTTCTCCCAACCGATTGGGTAATAGAACAACCTCCAGATCTTTTCAAGCGTATACAGTCTTTTTGGGGAATGAAAATTCCCGATTCACCACAAGAACATCAATCAGAAAAACCAAAATTGAATCAAAAAAAATTGTTTAAAACTGCTGATTTGCTGTATTTTATGGATTCTTGACTACCATTTCCATTTTGTCGCTTCAGCGTGTCCAATTAAGTTCTCTATATGCACTTTCCTACCATCATCTAATTGTTATTATTCAATCTTTAAGATAAGAGATTAAAAAAAGGCATCCATTTTCTTAATTCCTTTAACTTCTTCAAAAGTAATTCCTAAAGCATCTAAAACTTGTTCTAAAGCAGATTGTAACAAAGCTTTATATTTTTTGATATCAATATCGTGAAGTTTTGCAATCTCTATCGCTTTTGCCCCACTTGGACCTCTCGTCTTTATAAATTTTACTGTATCTCCTTTGCGATAAGTCTTTTTAATTGCTTCAATTGCCTTATTGTCAAGCTGATTTGATTGTGCTTCTCTTATTCGGTATGCTATCAATTCTTTTGCTGCTCGAACATGTTGTGGAATCACTTCATATTTATCAAGTGATTTTTTCAATGCGATATTTATAGCATAATCCTCTAATGTGAAAGTATCTGGTTTTCCAATCTTTTTCAGATTAGATCTCACGATTTTAATGATTTTATCACGTGCTTTTGAAAAACCTTCATCATCGGTTATATTTTTAAGTATTTCAATCATTTCATTGAATGCTTTTTTGATAAAATTAGGAGTATTCTTTTTCTTGGCTACGAGTCCTTTAATATCAACACTCTTTGTATCCTTATATATTCCAACATAATTCTTCTTTCTATCTGAAAGCGCTAAGAATTGATAAGTTTTTTCTTCTTCTAAATCTAAATCAAGTTCATTTTTGCTCCAATCAGAAATTTCTTTCATCTGGATTTTGGACGGATTTAATAAGAATACCGAATCAGTATCTCCATATAGTACTTTCACACCTAATTCTTCAGCTTTTTTGATTGTCTGTTTGATTGAGTACTGACCAATACCTGTTGTACTTTCTGCTACAGGTAGACAAAAGAGAGGAAAATTTTTACTCCCAAAAACACCATATGAACCATTTATAAATACTTTCAATGCTTGTTGAATGGTAGTATAGTAATCTCGTTGTTTTTGAGAAAGCAATTTATCACCAGACATTGGTTTAAAGAATTTTACTCGAATATCACGGAAAAAACCAACGACATAAGCAAAGATTCCCAATTTATGAGTACATATATGATATGGAATTCCTTTCACAAAATTATCTTCACAATCTTTATGAGTACAAGATACAGTTTCATAAGATAAATTGTACTCTTTGATGATGGAAGGGTATAGACTAGCAAAATCCATCACAACAACATCATAGTGAATCCCTGGAACAGGAGAGATCACATAAGCACCTTGAAAGGACTTTCCTTCAATAACAGATTTAGAATAGCCTCCTTTCTTCATTTCAGAGATTTCTGATCGCCTAGGAATCAAATATTCTTTTCTTCTGTGTTCAAAATAAAAAATATTTTGAATCCAAGTAGATATCTGTCTTCTGACTGTTTCATGAATAGGCATCTTTGTCATTCGGCATAATAAAATTATCAAATTCCAAACTAATGAATTGTTAAATCTGGTGAGATCTAACGTCAATATGGAATCTTTAAGATTATACCAAGTTAAAATATCGTATTCCATTTCGTGAATTTCTTCCTCATGCTGATATTTTTCCTGACCTAAAAGTGCTGCGCTTATAGCATTTAAAGAATTTGAGGTATAAGCCCCTCCAAAAGCATAACCTGAAATACTTCTATTGAAAAAGAATCTAAATAAATCTAGATGAATTCCCCTTCTCAGATTGCATTCTGAACCAGCCATTATTCCAAACCCTCTCTTAATTTGGATGGGGTTTAAGTCTCTACTAATTTTTAACTTATTCGCTCTATGGAATAAGTAATTTAAATCAAAGTTATCACCATTAAAGGTAACAATGACGGGATATTCCCAAAATAATCGAAATGTCTCAATGATCAAATCTTTCTCTTTTTTAAAGAAGAATATTTGTGCGTCCTCAGGAAAATCCTCATGTAGTTTATCGAAAATAAAGCCCTCTCTTTCCAGAACGTATACTAATTTCAATCCGTCAGTACTCACAAATGAAACACTAATTACTTCCTGTTTGGCTTCACGGGGGTTAGGTATCCCAAAAGAATGTTCACTAATGGAAACTTCAATGTCCATCGCTAAACGCTTTACATCAGGTATAGGAGTTAAAAATATATCTTTAAATTTTTCGGCAAACTCTTGAAGTTCTTCTTCTTCCTCAATAAAAATATCCTGAAGTTGACTTGCTAACTTTTTTAGATTATCACTATCATCCTCATAGCTGATTCTAGTTAATTTCCCATTATCTATCGAATAAATTAAGCCAGGTATTAATTGTGTATCAAAAATATAATTAAGATGATACCGAAGATCGGCTTCCCAAGCTTGATAATCTTCATTTGAAAGAATATTTTTAATATTAGTTCCCGATCCACCAATGTTAGAAGGAGTAGCGCCAATTAGTTTAGTCATTACAATTTCTTTATCTGTCAATAAATCTATTTTCTTAACTTCTTCAAAACGCTTAAATCCACTATAACTGGTCAAATCAGGTATCGTCTCCAAAGTTTTAATTGATTCCTTACTCAAACAATATGGTTCATGGCCTGTAGTATCAATCCATAACCTAATTTCATCTGTATCTAAATCATAAAACTTGCATACTGCTTTATTTTGACCCCCATCATAATCCACATCCAACAAAAGCCCTTTTTTTAAATTTTTAACAATTTTATCCGTTTCAATTAGGTATCGAATATATTTTGATTTAGCAGATTCTTTTTGAGAATCAAGAGTAACATCAATTTCTTTCAAACCAAAATCTTGAGCTCTCTTTTCAAAATATATTTTTTTAGCCTTTTTACGTGTCACTGATTTTTCTTGTGGTTCACTTTTTATCTCAGATCCAACCTTTTCAGTTAGTGTATTCTCTTCTTTTTCCTTTATTTCTTGAGATATATCTGATTTTGTTTCTTCTGTTTTTTTAGCTTGAGGCTTGCTATCATCCATAAAGGAAAATAAGGATTTTTGATTATCATCCACTTTAGGAGTTTTCTTGGATTTTTTAGGGCTCGGCATAATAAGTACCAAATTTATACTATATATAATTAATTTAATTAGAACGTTCATTTAATTAGAACGTTTTAATGATTCAATCTATGGAATGTATAATTTAAATCTTGTTAAGTAAGGAGATTTTAAAATTACAAATCAAAATTAGAAGATACTTCAAAAATTAAATTTAGTGTTTTCTATTTTGTTCTATTGTTTTCTTGATTTCTTGCAGAAGGAGGAGTTTTTCACTGATGTACCAATCTAATTGGCTTTTTGGAGGGGATTCATTATAGATTACTTCAGCTACTTCCCGTATTTCCTCTTCAATTGGTTCAATTAATTGCCCATTAACATCATCCCTGATCAAAAGAACCAAGTTATCCGTTTCAAGCGGTTTGATGTCAAATCCATTTTGAACATTTTTATTAATTCTTACGCAGAGCTCGGCAAGGTACCAAACACTCTTCTCATAAGATTCATTTGATTTATAACGTTGGAAGGCAAGTATTTCAATTTCATCTTTGCTAAACATTTTTGTAACAACACCTAAAGATGATTATTAGTTGATTAACAAAAAGATACTCTTATTTTTAACTATTTCTATTGGTTGTAATCGCTGTAAAAACCGCAAAATTAAAAATTAATTATTTAGAATTTAATATATTTTGAGCGTCGTTGTATATATAAGAATTCCAATTTTTTTATGTGTTATGTAAATAATGGCTTAAATATCTTTGAGCCTTTTAAAGAGTTTATTGCATCATGTCAGAATTCTATGATAATGAGTATGAAAATAATATAGGTAATCAAAAGAAGAGCAATACGAAAATTTCTAAGGAATTTGAACCAAAAGAAAAGTTTGAGGATCATTCTAATGAATTTTAACCAGAAAGTGAAGATTGCGAGATAGGTTTTATTGATTTCATACCTGATGATGA
>DAOUVJ010000146.1 GCA_030667705.1 Promethearchaeota archaeon
ATTTGTTGGGATTTGATTTGGGATTCATTGTCTTTAATTTCATTAATTTAATCTTGAATATTATCATTTCTGTTTATCTCTATAAGGTTATCAAGTTAATTCGCCGAGAGGATCATGAAGATAACGATGATCGAATTATTGTCTATATTTGTATATTTTTATTGAGTCTTCCTCAGCTGTTTAACTATTTTCTTGGTCAAATAAATTTATATATCACATTTTTTACAATCTTTTCCCTTTATTTATTTCTGAAGACTGAGCAAATAAAAATGCAGTTTTTGGCGAGCCTAATATTAGGTATTAGCGGAATTTTCAAGCCTATTACGATTTTCATGGTTCCCTTTCTTATTCTAAGTCATTATAGTTATAAGGAAAAAAAATTTAAGTTTGAACTCAAAAGGACTATTGTCAGGTCTGTTGGGATATTACTTCCCTTAGCGATTAATGGTATTGTATTTGTATTATATCCTAAATTATGGCAAGATTTTACCGCTATAAATATTACTGGAGAAGCAAATACTTTGATCAATTATTCATTTAGCATAACCAAATTGGGTACAAATTTCTTATTTTTCATCGGTGTCCCAGCAAATTTACTCATTCAATATCAGTTGTACATATTTATTCCCATTTTATTTATTATTGGAGGCATTGGCTTCTTCATTCTGATTTTTCGACGAGATCCTCGCAACACAGTGATTTATGGATACACTCTTGGCATCTTGGTAATGTTGCTTACTTATTTTGACTCTTGGAATCATCATCTATTAATTTTAACCCCCTTATTAACCATTATATTATTTGTTCTACCACGAAATTCAGAAATTTCTGGAAAATACATCAAACCAAGTATACTTTTCTTTAGTTTCTTTGATATCATATTTATGGGGGTATTTCTCCTCACTCAAACCTTCTTCCCCTTCAATTTTGCGAGTACTATATTTCTAATATTGTCTTTTTATGGGATCATCAGAAATTTAATGAAGAGTAGAAATAATAATGAATAAAGTTAAATAATTAGGTTCCTAGAATTACTTGAAATCAAGATAAAATCTTATATAAATATATAGAATCCCTCATGTTCGAATATTTGATAATCTTTCTACCAGCATTTCTTCTTGGGATTCTTCATACGGTAATTCCGTGCGAAGACAAGGCGATTTTCTTCTTTTGGAGTTTCGGTATTAGCAAAACACCAAGAAGAAGTTTAAACATCTTAGTTCTGTATGGATTTGGGTTGATTTCTTCAAACCTTATAATTGCACTGGGTACCGTTCTAATTAGTTTTGTTCCACGGTTGATTGTCCCAGGGATCATTTTTAATCCTTTTGCAGTCAATTTCTTAGGAGCAGTTGTTTCCATGTGTGCAGGTATTTTTTTATTATTTTTTGTTTCTACAAGAAATTACATGCCTCATTCCAAGCAATCAAAAGATATCGGAACATTAGATTGGGAAAAAAACAAGACTCCGTATTTATTTGGGATTCTTGCAGGATTTGCACCATGCATTTTTGAATTAATTATCTATTCTCAATGCTTGCAATATTCCTTAGGATATGGATTCATTGAAGGAGTATTGGTAGTATTTTATTTCTCTTTAGGCACTTTCGTGGGATTATTTCCACTAGCTTTAGCTAAGTATGGAACGTCTCAAATAGTAAAATCAAAAGAAAACAGAAAAAATACCGTTTTTGTTTTAATGATATTAATCATCGTAGTTTTTAACACGGCTGTCATGATTTTATCATTTTTGGAGATTTCGGTGTTTCCTTTACAAAACATTTAATTTTATCCATGATAAGGAAAAACTTAAAAATTTATTCACCATTCATTTTCAAGAAAAGTGAAAAAAAATCGGTCTATAATAATTATTTATAACCGTATTTTTTTATATATTATAACCTAAATCATAAGTATATACATTTTAGGAGACATTCAAATGCCAAAATGCAAGTTCTGTGAAAGCGAAAAGACTACGTTCACTTGTGAAAAATGCAACGCAAGCTTTTGCATCAATCATATGGCGAGCACTGAAGAATGGATTTGTAAAAAACACCAACATACTTATTCAAAAGCCAGTGCGGCAGAAAAATTCTATCGATGTACGATTATTGAAAATAGTAAGTGCCCTGAATGCGATGCACTCCTACGATTGGAGAGATTATCATCGGGACAGTATTATTTGGAATGTACTGATGAATCTTGTGGTTGGAATTCTTATTTAAAGACACCTGGTTTATTTTTCCCTACAAAAGAACAATTAGCGCGGGAAGCGGCTAAAAATAAATTAATAAAAGGGTATCGGTTGGAACTTTGTCGCAGAAACTTGAAAAAAAATATTGGAAAAGAAATATGTCCCGATTGTTTTCTTGAATTATTGAAACGAGCTCATATCACGAATTTTTCTACAATCATGGAGTCATTCAATATCCCCGCCAACCAATTAATTAAATTGATTGACCAATACATCAATGAAGAAAGAATCTACGGTATTGTTGACCAGAAAACTCAGATGTTTTATTATATTTCGGAAGAGGTTCGGGAACAAGTTTTATCCAAAATCCAAGATAAAGGAAAGATTAATATTAAAGATTTAGGAGTCATGTTAGACATGAATTCTGATATTGTAATGAAAGTAATATATAAAATAATTAATCAGTATCAGATCAGAGGCTCTTTTTCACAAGATAAAAGTTTTTATTATACCCAGAAATATATAATGGATAATTTAATAAAAGAGATAAAAGAAAAAGGGAGAATCTCGCTTACAAAGCTTGCCAAGCTGTTTGGAATTCCTAAGGAATTAACTAAATCATTTTGTGTAAATATAATGAGGACTGGCGCCATTAATTCCTTTTTTGCAGCAAGAGGAAATGAAATTATCACTGCTGGACAGATTTATAGTGAAATTAAAGCTTTTTCAAAAGAAGCTGGATTATTCGAATTATCGAAATTAGCTGAAAATCTAAAAATTGCTGTAGAATTAGCCAGAAAAAGCCTACATGAATTGATTAAATCAGGATCAATAAAAGGCATCTTTACACAGAGAAGGGAGTTCATGACTCGAAAATATCTTGAAAATAAAATCAAAGAACTCGCAAGAGCATATAGAACGATGCCTTTGAGAGAATTATCAAACAGGTTGGGCGTGACTGAATCAAGCATTGAAGAAAATTTAGCTCAACTAATCGGTAAAGGAGATATAGATGGATATATTGACTTGCATAAACGATTATTTGTTGCTTATAGTGTCCCTAGAACTGGTGAAAGAACTCAAAGGAAACGAGAAGATGTTGAACCTATAGATGAAGGTAAGATTGAAGTCGTAAGAGATTATGATTTTGAAGGGGGACAAGTCCACATGAAAGTAGCAGTTCGTAATAAGAGTAATATGGCGATCAACAATGTAAAAGTAATATTAGACGCTCCATCTAGCTTCAAAATGAAACAACCTCTATTCAGTATACCGGTTATAGAAAGTAAATCAAGTAGAGGTGTTGATTTTTATCTAGAACCTAAAAATTGTGGATCCTCAAATGTTGGTGGAACAGTAATTTACAAGGATGCCTCGGGTAAAAAACATACAATTAACATAAAAAAGAAAGAAGTTCAAATTAAATGCCCATTAGTCTGCACAAATTTATCCAACATAGAAGATTGTCAATTAGCGATACAAACTCTCCCAAATGATGCTCGTGCGTTTTTAATCGCTGATTTAGATCCGCGGTTAACTTTTAGGGCTGCGATTAGAACTCTAAAGCATTTTGAAACTAGCACGGTAACCTCTCACGAGGGTAATGATCCAAATGGAATGTATGAAGCAGAATCTTGGCATTGTGCAGAAGCTAAAATGACAGGCGGTCGAATCATTACACGGATTTTTGTATCTGAAGGCAGTCAATCACTCGAAGTTCGAGTATGGTGTGGAAATGCAGGACAATTGACAGGGTTTTTGGCGAGAATAATTGAACTTTTATTCGAAGAGATTAACATCATCAGAAAAATCAAAAGTGAAGAGAGAGAAAAAACAATTGACGTTATGGCGATTACACAGAACTTAGCCGAAATTAGCGATTATTGTATGTTACGATGGAAGGCGCAAAATATACGGAACAAACTTCACGACACTTTCGTTCGTTTACGGAAATTATTAGGCGATAACGAGGCAATTCTTGGTAGAATTGAATTTTGGCTTACTCAATTGAATAAATATGGAAAGGATGATAAAATCAGTGACGAAGAAGCTGATAAACTCGTAAATGATGTTGAAAAATTTAAGAGTGTCATCGCTCGGTCAATAAAATTATAAAACTATAATCCGTTTTTTCATAACTAATATGTATATATAGTACGTAGATCTAATAATAAACAATAAAAAAAAAATTAATTTAAAGACTCTTTATCATGCCAATCGTATCTTTCTCTATAAATGAAAATCTTCGGGAATTTATTAACAAGTTAGTCTCACGAAATCAATATGAGAATAAATCAAAGTTGGTTAGAGACGCACTTTTGAGATTAATGTCAAGCATGGATGTAGCAAGTATTGAAACATTTAGCAATTTAGATCCGTTGGGTAAAACGATTATAGGAAATCTAATAATTGTAATGCCACACGATTTTTTAATAATGAAAAAATTAAACAAGATAGAAGCAGAATATAAAGATTACATCATAAGCAAAAATCAACATTTTCAAGGAGAAAACGCAATAATTTTCATGATAGTAAGGACGAATGTAGAAGTATTTCAAAGATTTGTTGTGGAAATAAATGGAATTGAAGAAGTATCTAATTTTCGATACATGATAATGAATTAATTTTCATGATTTCGCTAATTATCTAAAAACGAAGTCAAGTTTAAAATGAGTGTTACTTTTTATCATATATTTAAGAGAATCAAGCTTAAATATAGGAAATGAAACATGAGTGTAGATCAAACATATATAAAAGATGTCCCTCAAGATATATATCGTAAATTACAGCAACATCTTGATACTTTACCTATTGGATATCCACCAACCGAATCGGGAACCGATTTAAAAATATTGAAATTTATATTCACACCCGAAGAGTCGTTAATCGGTATTAACTTGAGATTGATTCCTGAACCACTAAGAAAGATTTATAGGCGAGTGAAAAAATATGGTATAACTCTAGAGGAACTGGAGATTGTTTTGAACAACATGTATAAAAATGGAGCGATTAATCTTAAAAGAGTTGAGGGTGAAAAAGGAGAAGAGATTTTTTATCACAATGCATTTTTGGCTGTAGGCATGTACGAATATCAGTTGCATCGCATGGATGCTGAATTTTATGAAACATTTGAGCAATACATGGATGAAGTATTCAGAGATGAGGTCGCAAGCACAAAAATCAATCAATTACGTACTATTCCCGTAGAACAAAGCATCACTCCAGAACATAATGTTGCTACGTTTGATGAATTAAAGAATCTTATTGAAAATGCGAATAGAATCGCCGTACAAGATTGTGTATGTCGCCAAGGAAAGGATCTTATAGGAAAACCTTGTAAGCAATCAGATTTAAGGGAGGTATGTTTTGTTTTAGATAGCTCTGTTCAGCATATTCTAGATAACAAAAAGGGTCGTGAGATCTCCAAGAAAGAAGCACTCGAGATCTTCAAGAAGGCTCAAGAGGCAGGATTAATTATTCAACCAGGTAATGCTCGGGAGCCTAATTATATTTGCAGTTGTTGTGGCTGTTGTTGTGATATGATAACGAACATGAAGAAATTAGATAGACCAGCCGATTTAATACATTCCAATTATTATGCGGAAGTTGATGTGGAATCTTGTATTGGATGCCGCACTTGCGAGCAACGTTGCCAACTGGATGCTATTTCATTGGAGGAAGGGAGTGCTATTGTTAATAAAGGACTGTGTATAGGTTGTGGTAATTGCACAACTACATGTCCTGAAGAGGCAATAATGTTAAAAAAGAAAGATAAAGAGTTTATTCCACCCAAGTCAAAAACAGAGCTTTATTTAAATATAATGCATAAAAAAGCAGAATTACGTCGTAAAGAAAAAGGATTGGAATAAATAGAATTAGAATAACAAGAAAATAATAGGTGATTATATGGGAAAGAGTAAGTATGGTAAGGAATTTCAAAAAAAACCTACCGGTTCAAGTAAACAAGGGGGTTCTCCAATCAAAGGTGGAAAAATAAAGGCAAGCCATATCTTGGTAGATAAAATGAGTAAAGCTCAGGAACTCTATGAAGATATTTTAGCAGGAGATAAACTCGAAGACCTAGCTCGAAAATTTTCAACTTGTCCTAGTAAGAAGCGAGGCGGTAGCCTAGGAGCTTTTTCAAAAAATGACATGGTTTCCGAGTTTTGGGATGCTTGTAGAAACCTTAAGATTGGAGGAATATCTAAACCAGTTAAAACCAAATATGGTTATCATATCATCAAGAGAACAGGATAGCTATTTCAAAGGATGGTTAAATAGCCCGGCACGGAATTTCGATTGAACAAGGATGTCCAATTTTCGAACCGTGGTCTCGGGATCTCCCTAAATCTCAGAAAGTGAGGTTTTTCAGAGTCCCAAATGCTTGGCCACTACACTACCGGGCTGAAAGGTATTAAGTTTTTTTTTGACCATTATACCAATTGAAAGAATCTCCAAAAATCATCTTTCTTTAGTACATTCTATAAGAGAGATGTATAGCATTAAAATTTTTTTTAAAAATGCAAAATTTCTATCAAAATTTTAGGATAGATTTTTATTATAATATGTTTTTATAATTTATTGGATTACACAACATTGGAGGATATTCCTAATTTTTTAAAAATGTTTTAAACTAACCCTATTATAGGGTTAAACCCCGTGACTGAAAACCCCGTATTAAAAATTATATCCTCTAAGTGTAATCCTCTTTTCATTAAGAGAAAATATCATATTGTTTTTTTTTTTCAAATGAGGTAAGATTTAATCTTTTATTTTTTATTGGCTTAATCAATAGGATTTATCCAAAAATATAATAAATATTAGTTTTATTTTTAATGAGTAGATGAAAGGTTTATAATTGATAACTTTCTAGAATATTTCTTACATAATAAGACCATGTTTGAAAGTATACCCAAAGAAATCATTGGAATTGCTTATGCATCTGAATGGGATCATATAAAACAATTTGTAATAGCTCTCTTAGAGATGACCATTGATTCAGAAGAAGGATATTCCTTAATTGTTCTCAATGCTATTATTAATAATAAAAAGTATGAAGAATATGATGTTCAAATAAAATCTAAAGCTCAATTTAAATTATTATCTTCCATTACTGATTTTGAAAAAATCTCTCTTTATCAATACTCTGAATATAGAAGAAATAATATTAATATCTCTAAACAGAAGAATGTAATCGTCTTTACTGCTCAATATATGGGTCCTGAGATTGATCATACTAATTACTTCGATTTCGCCATTTATTTAGATAGTTTTAATCTTCCATATTTTAGTGATAATAAAGGAAATGTCTTTGAATGTCACGAAATTATAAATAGATTCAAACCAAAAGCACCCAAAAAAGTAAAAAAACCAGAACCCCCTAAAAAACTAAATAGATTCAAATCAGAAGTTGAAATTTATGAGAGAATAACTAAGAAAAATGCCATGTGGAGTGGGAGTGAGACGAAAACATTTCAAAAATGGAAAATGAACGTTCAAAAAGAATTTCAACAAAAAGTAGGTGGGAAACCTTATTATAAAGGAAATCTTACTAAAAAGTATGGTTTATACCTAAACAATCTCATTAAGACGCCTGTTTCTAAAAAAACTCCACAAAAAAAACCTCTACCTAAAAAATCTCCAGTCAAAAA
>DAOUVJ010000021.1 GCA_030667705.1 Promethearchaeota archaeon
AATTTTGATCAATGGGATTTTCTTGAATTTTGGTTTGTATATCCTAATTACTTTGATGCAACCAACCTTACAGATCCAAGTTCACTAGATATTTATAATAATTCAGAATCAATTGTTGAAGATTTACAAGGTTATGATAAAACAAATGTATCACTTGCAAATGCAGCTAGTGGACTCTATACTTTAGAACTTATATCTCCAAACGCTATTCATGATATGCATAGCTATATTGATTATTCGGGAATATTATGGGAAACAAATGGATTTATGTATGGAGATTCAATTACTGCTCAACTGGACATTCAAGGTTCGGATGGTAATCCCCCCATAAATGGAGATGCAAGCGTGGTATTGTTTTATCCCGATAATAGCACTACATATCCCGTTCTTCAAAGAGATGATAATTCAGGTGTCCAAGAAGAAAATGTCTTAATATATGATTTTGATAATGTCACTATCTTAGATGTTGATACTAGCGTACCATTACTAGGTAAATATTATCTTGGATTTTTCTGGACGAATGGTTCAGCAATTGGATGTAAAAAATTAACTTTATACATTGATTCCTACGATGTTATCTTACAAGATTTCTTTTATGAACCACTCCTTGAAACAAACGTTCTAAGTGGAATTGTAGATAAAGTATATGATAATTATTCCATTTTGATTGCTACAATTAATGAAACAACGGGTCTAACTATACCTAACTTTTACGCAGTAAATCAATCTAATGTTAATCAAGAATACGTACTAAATGTTAGTGGTGAAAAAGTTCCTATATTACTCAATTCGTTCTTACAAAATGAAACGATACTTAATCCTACTGAACAAATCAGTTTCATCATGTCTCTTCAAAATCTACATGAAATAATTGATTTAGACGTTAAGATAAATGTAAAATTAGTTTCTTTGGGTAATGAGGATTGGATAATAGATGAAACAACTTCAGTAGTAAAAACTCTGAAATTGAATGGAGACCCATCTGGAGGAGATATTCAAGAATTTGCAGTAGAACTTGAAATCCCTGATTTTGAAATAGATGGCACTTGGAATGGTCAAAATGCTCCAATGAGAAAAGGGGGAGTAAAAACAATTATTGATATATATATTGGAGATGAAATAGTTGGAACTTATAAAAGTAGCGAATATTCTCTTTTGATCAATGACACGGAAGATATATTAGAAGGATATATAATTGCCTTGAAAATTGATGAAAAAATAACAGGATCCTCAATATTAAAACCTTTTGAAAGAGATGAGTGTACTTACCTTCCTGATTCAACCAAATTTATTGTAAATATATATGATGACAATTTTGTGAGTAGTTATGCCCAGTTCAATGATTCATTTGATTTATACATGAACAGTGAATTTAGGGATGTAATAACAACTCCTGAAGATCTAATTAGAGGAAATGTACTAAATATAAGTTCAACTTTAACTACTGAATTTGGGACCAAATTAGCAACTAAAAATGTTACTTGTCAATATAATGATCTCGGTGAATGGATAAATATTACTTCACAATTCACAGATATTAATGGTTCGACATTATTTGAAATTGATACTTTAAGTTTGAATGACGAAGAAACGCTGTTGTTGCGTCTTATTTGGTCAGGGGATCAATACATCCTAAATTTACCATATAATATTTCTGTAGATTTATTAGGAGATGTTATTAATGTTTCAATCTCACTCCAAGAGAAACAGGTTCAAATTTATCGAAATACTAAAACTACATTCATCATAAACTTAGAAAATTTAGGATCCTATGATGTGAGAATTTCCAACATTACCATTGATGTGAATCCAAATTTACCAAATGAAATCACGGAAATTAATTATCTTTTACTCAATCAATTCTCATCTGGGTATACGACAACAATTATAATTGAAGTCGAAGTTTCTTCAATAACACAATTTTTAGTATCTGTTTCAGCAGACGTGCAAAATCTCTTAACAGAAGAAGTAATTACTATTCATGCATCTGATACATTTGAAACGTTTGAAAGGTCATTATTAGATTATATGAACGATTATTTCATATTGATAATGTTTGCAATATTGGGGATTTTAGCACTGGTAACATTTTTGTTTGTCAAAATGACAAAGAAATCAATTGAAACTCCGATTGAGGAACCAAAGAAGAAATTACGTAGAGGAAAATATATCAGTGTTTCAGAAATACCAACCAAAACTATAGAAGCAGAGAAAGAAGAAAAGGCAGACAAGAAAATCTCTAAGAAAAAAATAAAAGAACCTGAACCGGAAAAAAAGAAACCTACTGATCTTGATTCACTTCTCGAAGAAAAAGGGCTCAAGGACGACGATAAATAATTTTTTTTAATTACTTTTTTTATATTATTTTTAACTTTTTAGATACTCTCTTTTAAAAATATCCCAATATAATTGTTACTTGCTTGATTATCAACTATGAATCATCTAAAACTAATTCGTTTTCTTCTGGAATAGCGGTATTAATTATCTATACGATAATAAATAAAGTAAAAACCCCATAGATACCATCCTATAATCTCTACGTTTCTCAAAATAAAAGGTTTTACTAAAAACAGAGATAAAATTAACATTCTTTATTTAAAAAGAGAGGAAATAAAAGTTATATGTTGGTAATTTTACGTTTAATAAGGCTTAATGAAGCTTTTCCATCTAATCCTGCCAATGCGATTATAATGGCTTCTTCTGAACTGCTTACTACCGCAAAACCGTTCTCATAATCTATTGTAGCTGTTTTTAATTTACCTTTCCCAAGATGTTCTTCTAAGGCATTTGAACCATTTATAATTGCTAAGCATTCCTTAGCAAGTGATTTATGATCCATATCAGTGATAGTTTGCCCTACTAGTATATTACCAGATAGATCGCTTGCGATTAATCCCTCACATTCTGGCACTAAGTCCATTAATTCAGACATTTTCTGTTCAAGAACTTTTTTATCCATGCGATTCACAATGTTTTATTAGATTGATTTTTGTAATTCCTTTCTAAAAATAGTAAAGAATTCATTTTAAATATATCATAGATTGAAGAAATTTAAATTTATCAAATCTATAAAAAGAGAGAAGTAATAATAAAATTTTTGCGCTTTATATTATTTTAAGATTATTAAAATCAATTTTTCTTGCCGCGCAATCATTATTTCACCCTTCGAAGTCTCCAAGCGAATAAAATTAAGATCTCCCTCGTCAAGAGCATTTACGCAAGATTCTGATTTACCTATGAGGGCAGTAATATATGCAGACACTTCTTCAGTTTGATCTATTGGAAGGTTAGATTTAATAGGAAGACCTGTTGAGTCACAGATGATAACCCCGCGAACTCCTTCTTTTTCCTCGAACCTTCTAATGATAGCCTTGACTTCATTAACATTTATCACGGACTACTGTTCACCTTTCGTTTAAAAAACTAATTTTTATAATTATAATATATTAAGTACTTAAAAAATTATCATCTTATTTAATAATAATTAATAAAAAGCTAATTTTAGTAATTTTAGTATATCTTGATCTTAGCTGAACCGACATTAGCTTCCCTTGCTATTATAGGGAATAATTATAGAAAATATTTTCTAAACATGTTGTTTTGTCGTTCAAACGAAATGGTCGTAAATCCCATGTGCCCGGAACAAATGAGGAAATTGTCTGTGAGTGATTTGTTATGCATTATTTTGTTTTTTATGCTTGAAAAAAGCAAATCTTGATCTCCTCCTTCAATATCCGAACGACCGATGCTCTGTCTGAAAATTAAATCTCCTGAAAAAAGGATTCCATCAATTTCTTGGTCCTCATATTTTTTTACGTCGTTACTGTAAAAGCATAATGAACCTGGTGAATGCCCAGGGGTTTCAAGAACGTGCAATTTCAATTCTCCCACATCAATGAGATCCCCTTCTTTTAACCAAGTATTAGCATCTTTATGTGAAAAGATCCCAGACTCCTTTTCTCTCTTGTTGTACATTAACGGAATCTTATAATGTCGTTGGATTTTTCCAACTTTGAGAGTATGATCAAAATGACCATGCGTCAATAAAACCGCAATAGGCTTGGCGCCTAATTCCTCGATTGTTTTAATAATTTTATCATCGTCACCACCTGGATCGATGATAACAACTTCCTTAGTAACATCTGATCCAAAAATATAGCAATTCGTTGCTAACTGTCCTACAACTAATTTTTTAAAAATCATTTTTATATTACATCTTTGAATTGTAATAAAAGTAAATTTTTTTTATTGAAATTTAGCAAATAAAAGAATAAGAGATTGTGTTTAATTCTTAATAATTCTATTTTCCGTTAATCAACACGTTTATTTCGATTAACTTGTTATACACATCTAAACCTTTATCAGTGAGCTTAACGTATTTCTTCTTGTTATTTTGCTCAATCTCAATTAAACCTTTATCAATAAGGTCGTCTTTAACTCGAAAAAAGGAATTATAATAACTAAACTTATTTAGCTCGTTGTAAAACGTATGTTTGTCTGTTTTATAATTCTTAAACTGACTCAACACTTCTAACGTATCCCTAAAACCTTTTCTTTTCATAAAATTAATTAATTCGTCAATAGCCATATATCCCGTACCTCGAAATGGTAACAATAGTTAGTAAAATACTTAGTAAAATTTTTACTAATTTGTAATTAAGAAAAATAATCAGAATTAAAAAAGTTTGTTAAAATTTAATTAAAAAAATTAATGTTAAACAATCAACACATGATCATAATCATATCATTATTTATTATTTGATACAAAATAAAAATGTCATATTTAGAGTCTTAAAACTTATAATTTGAAAATAATTCTTTATCTTGAATGACTCTCAGAAAATATTTTGAAATTGGAACGGGTAATATTCCAATCGTTCTTTCTTGTTCTCATGGTGGTTATAAGAAACCTAAATCAATTTTAAATAAGAAAATTGGTCCTCAAATTGCTGATAAGAATACTTACATCATCGCAAAATGGTTAGTAAAGGAAATAGAAAAAAATTATGCAATTTATTACATATTAAATAAAATACACAGAAGTAAACTCGATCTTAATAGGCCCCCAGCCTCAGAATCAGCATTTAATCAAGAATCAAATGAAGCTCGGAGTATCCATAATGCTTATCATGATAAATTAATAAAACTTACGCAAGAATGTATATCTATTCATAAAAAATGCTTGTTAATTGATTTACACGGGTTTACAAAACCAACAGATGATTATCCAGATGTTATCTTGGGACACGTATTTGGTAAAACGCTCAAATCTCAAAATAATAACAATGCTCAAGGATGTAGCCAATTTTGGGGATGTCATCAACTTGAACAAGAGATATCAAAAATTTTTACTATAGATGATGGTTTGGCTTTAACTGATTTCAATTTATCTTATTCAGGAGGTTATATTACTCAAAAGTTTTATAATCAAACAAGTGTTAGCGCAATTCAAATTGAGATTGCTAAATATATCCGAAAAGATTACAATCTAACTAAAAATTTTATACATGCCGTCACTACATCAATAGAAAAATTATTAGATAAATAACAAATGTCTGAACGTGATAATTATGGTTTTTAAAGATATTCCTTTACTAGAATATGATCCAGAAAGAATTAGTGTCATTAACCCAATATTTGAACTTGATGATATAGATGTACCAAAACGATGCATTATTCCATTTTATAGTTCACTTCTTATTGAATTCGAAAAGGCGGGTCACATATATGAATTGATGTCCTTTGATTCCACTGTAATTGAGGGAATTCATCTTTATGAAATGCATTATAAAGGGGAACGCATGGCAGTAATGACTCCTGGTTTTGGAGCTCCTTTCGCCGCAGGAAATTTAGAACTCGCCATTGCAATGGGATGTAATAAGTTTATTGTGATTGGATCAGGAGGCGTTCTAGATGCTGATATTACTAGAAATAAGTTAATTGTTTTATCAAGCGCAATCCGGGACGAGGGAACATCATATCATTATATCCCCCCTAGCAGAGAAGTGGAAGCGAATCCAGCGATGATAAAACAGATTCAAAATTATCTTAGGAAAACTCACGTCGATCACTTAGTAGGTAAAACTTGGACAACCGATGCATTCTTTAGAGAAACACCTAATAAAATCAAGGCTAGGAAAGCTGAGGGTGCTATATGTGTAGAGATGGAAGCTTCTGCTTTAATGGCAGTGGCTCAATTTCGGAAGGTTCAACTCGGGTTTATATTGGCTGCTGGAGATGATGTAAGTGGTCTTACATGGGATCAACGCTTGCAAACTAAAAATGCTTCCTTCCCTGAGAGATTCTTCTGGTTAGCAGCAGATATTTGTCTCACTCTCTAATTAAGAGGTTTTCAGTTTGGAAAATTAATCATAGAATTCTTTATTAATTTTATTAATTTTAGACTTGGATATTTTAATTTTTCCTTTATTTTTTATGTAAAAAAAAAATATTTTAGAGTCATGTATTCTCTATATATTAATGACAAATCAAGATATTCTTGAGGTTGAGAATAAGAATACGATAAAATATAAAGTTTTGAATGAGAATTTTATCGAAAAATTATTATTTTTAGGAGGAATTGCTTATCTTTTTTTGCTCATTGCAAATATCCTTTTAGCATCATTTTTTGGATACAATATTTTAAACAATTATATTAGTGAATTAGGATATAGCAGAATTATTCCTTTCCCATTTTTAAATGATGGGATCACCATCTTCTGTGGTTTAATCATGTTTTTTAGCCATTTCTATTATGTTCATCAATTAAAAATCCAATATCACCTCTCAAGGTGGTCTATAGTACCTATGACGCTGGGTTTTCTAAGTGGAATTATTGGAGCGTTGGGATATTTTTTTTTAGGGATATTTAGTCTGGACAGAGCGGGTCCAAGTGAATTATATCATGGTATAAGCATGGGATTTTCCTTTAGTGGATTTTTAACCTCAATCGCTTTTTACAGCTTGATATTTGTTTTAACCCGTAATTGCCGTCTCAAAAAGGTAGGTTTGTATGGTTTAACTTTTCCTTTCATTTGTCTTATAGTATATAGTCTTACAAACTATCCTTTAGCAGAATGGATTTTATTATTTTCAATCATTGGATTTTTTTTGGCTTTTATTTATATCATTAGATATAAAATTCGCGATTAGGGAACTTCATTTCTTTATAATCCTGCTAGAATTTGAGATAATGAATTTCTAACCACAAATTTAAGATATCGAGCCATTTATTTTTTTTTTTTATTTTTTTAAATCAAGGCTAGGAAAGCTGAGGGTGCTGTCATTAACACAATATTTGAACTTGATGCTATTAATGTACCAGAACGATGCATTATTCCATTTTATAGCTCACTTTTTATTGAATTTGAAAGAGATGGAAGCTTCTACTCTAATGGCAGTAGCACAATTTCGGAAGGTTCAACTCGGGTTTATTTTGGTGGCTGGAGATGATGTCTTTATATGTATATGAATAATTGGTATTACCAATTAGTAAAATATTTTATCTACTTTTTATATTAGATATTTCAATATTTAAAAAAAATTTCACTCTTTTTCCATTTTCAATAAGCGTTAATTTCAAAAGCTTTAAAGAAAATAATTAAATATACTTATGTCTAATGATATAACGATCTTAGGGCATATTGCTAAGGACATCATTGAGATTGATGGGGTATCAAAACCATCATTAGGGGGTGGTGTTTATTATGGTGGGATTACTGGAAGCCGCATGAATTTGAAAATTGCAATCATCACCCGATTAAGAGAAGATGATTTTCCAATCTTGGATACCATGAGAAAAGAGGGAATTGAAATCTTTGCTCATCCAACTGAAGAAACTTCAGGTATTCATAATATATATTCTTCGCAAAATATGGAATTTAGAACTTATAAACCACTAGGATTTGCAGGATCATTCCAAGTATCTGAAATTCCTAAATTAAATCCAAGATACTTTGTTATTGGTTCTATTCTTGCTGGAGAAGTTGAGATAGAATTGTTAAAATTCTTATCAAAACGGTTTAGACATAAATTGTGTTTAGATATTCAAGGGTTTATTCGGATGAGAGAAAATGATAAGATCCTGTACAGAAAAATGGATGAATCCTTACAATCGGAGATACTTTCTTTAGTTAATATTTTAAAAGTGGATCAGACTGAATTAGATGTATTGACTGATGAAACCAATCTAATGAGCGGAGCATTTAAATTAGCAAAGAAACATGATAACATAAAAGAAATACTAATAACCCATGAGAGAGGGATAAGCTTGTTAATTAACGATAAATACTATATCTTTCCATGGAAAAATACATCATCAATTGGGAGAACTGGTCGAGGTGATACGGCTTTTATCAGTTATTTAGGTGCAAGAATTTCCCAAGATGCAAAGACAGCACTTAGATTCTCAGCTGCTTTAACTTCACTAAAAATGGAAGCTCAAGGTCCATTTGACCTTTCGATCCAAGATGTTGAAAATCTAATCGAAGAAGAATATGTCTATAGAGATATAGATTAAGTTTAATATATTTAATAATTTTGATGAATTATGAACGAAGAAGAAAGCTTTTTGATGAATTATGAAAGAAGAAGAAAGTTTCTCTCTCTCTCCTCTTCTTGTATCGAATGTGAAGCTTGTTTGGAAGTCTGTGATACGTTTGCTGTCACTCAAGATTTACTCAAATCACCCATGGGGAGACTTAAAATCGCGAATAAAATATTCAATGATGAGCATATTTCAGATGATGAGCTCAAGGGTATTTACACATGTACTCTATGTAGCCTGTGTGATCAATTTTGCCAGAAAGAAATTCCCATTTCTGAAATAATCCTTGAATCAAAAATAAAATTAGTTGAGAAAAAATTAGGACCATTAGACATACATAAAAAAATAACTTTAGGAGTTATAGAAAAAGAAAATTCTGTAAACGGAAATCCTGAAGATAGATTAAATTGGATACCGGAAGAATATCTAAAAAATGAACTATTTGAAAATAAAAAATCTAGTACTCTGTTATTTTTAGGTTGCATGTCCTCTTTTCGTGTTAAAGAAAGTGCAAGTGCATCTTATCAACTCTTAAAGGAAGGAGGTTATAATTTTAAGATTTTTAGGAAAGAACCTTGTTGTGGTGAATACGTTTATTCTTCAGGAGATTTGCAATTATCTAAAAAGATGTTTCAAGAGAATTTTGATGCTTTCAAGAAGGCAGGCATTAAAACAATTGTAGCTACATGTGGAGGATGTTTATATGCTTTTAATAATGTATATCCTAAATATGTTGATGGTTGGGATATTGAAGTCAAGCATGTAATGCAAGTTATTCATGAGTTATATCAACAAAAGAAACTGAAATTTAAGAGGTCTGAGATTGAAATTACGTATCATGATCCTTGCCGAACAGGTCGAAAGCTAAAGAATATTGATATTTTTGATGAACCAAGAGAATTATTAAATAACTCAAGTAAAATCCTACATGAATTTTCAAAAAATAAAGAATTTACACCTTGCTGTGGTGCAGGAAGCGGAATACGTGGAGTCGATAGTAGCATTTCTATCAAAATAGGTAAAAAATTATTTGATGAACTAAAGACAGAAATAATAATAAGTTCATGTCCCTTATGTGTTTTTAATTTCAACTATGTAAATTATAAAACTCAAGCTGGAATAAAACCAATTTACATAACGGAATATTTACTTGAATATTTAGAAAAATAATTTAAAAATAGTGAATCAAAAATGAGTGAAGAAAAGGAAGAAATCGATGATTCAGATGATGAATTAGATCGTCAGGGGGATGATCAAGATAATATTCATCATAAATGTAAAATGAGAGATGACCCTGAAGAAAAACAAAAAAAATGGAAAGAAAAGTATGGAAAATAATCTTTGATTTTGGTTTAACTCTCTTTTTCTAATTCCTTAAATCTTGAAGTTTTAGTTTCAATTTTTGCTTTCATTGCATAAAATACAACTATTCCGCATAGGACTATAATTAGTTGAATGATTATTATTAACCAATCAAAAGTAAATAATAATCCAAAACAGACAATACATCCTAATAATGCGATGATAGGCATCCAACTAATATTTGGGATTAATTTAAAAGGTCTTTCTAACTCTGGTTTATTCTTTCTTAGTACTATCAGACTTAAATTAACCAAAAAGAAATTTATTAACACCCCAAATACAGTGGCATGAGCTACAATCGAAATATCTCCGAAAAATATCGGTATAATAGTTAAAATCATTGCTACTAATACAGCGAGAGTTGGAGTTCTGTGTTTTGGTGAAATTTTGCTTAAACCTTCTGGTAACGCTTTATCTCGAGCCATTCCATATATCATTCTTGAAGTTACAATTAACATGATCAAAACCGTATTCGCAGTCGCAAATATTGCAATTGAGGTCATTATAAGTCCACCAATCGGACCTAGAGCTACTGTAGCTATATAATTCAATGGAGCATCTGAACCCGCAATATCAGCATAAGGAGCAATGCTAACAACCGCAATCGCTGTCAAGCAATATAATATCGTAGTAATAATAATAGAATAAACTATAGCTCTTGGGAGGTTTTTTTGTGGATTTTTTACTTCTTCAGCAATATTCGCTATGTCCTCGAATCCTATATAAGCGAAGAAAATTAAAGCAACTGATGAAAAAATAGCGCCTATAGAGGAAGTGGATGGTAATAGTGTATAATCAACAGAGCCAAAATAAGGAATTCCAATGATAATTATGAAGATCAATCCTGCAGCTTCTATTAATGTAAATAAGATATTCATCCAAGTAGAGGTCTTAATACCGATAAAATTAACAACACTCAATATCAAGATCAGACTGATTCCAATAATAATTTTCACAATCAATAGGTCTATTCCTAAAAAATTAGCTACATATCCCGCAAAACCTAATGCAACTGTTGCTGCTGAAAGAACTCCAGAAAAGATAATAATCCAACCTAATGTAAAAGATAATTTCCTAATTTTGAAGGCTTCTTCCGTATACACGAATTCTGCGGCACTTTTAGGGTACATTGCTGAAAGTTCAGCATAAGATAATCCTGTAAAAGCTCCAGTGATTGAAGCTAGAACAAATGCTAGCCAAGAGATATTTCCGGTTATACCGACAACTTCACCTATGAGAGCATAGATTCCCGCTCCTAATACATTACCAACTCCATACATCGTGATACCGAAAAGTGAGATCCTCCTTTTTAATCCCGGTTTTTTTTCTGTTTCATTCATGCAAATTCACCTATAACATAATTTTTTCTTCATTTTATATTAATTTTTTTACAAAATAAGGTTACATATAACAAAATTTTAAATTATTTTCCACTCTATTTCATTATTATTATGACATTCTCTAAATCAGATATACTAAAAAACCTAGTTAAGGAACTTTTAAACCGTTGTAATAAATCCTCTATTATCTTAGAAGAGATTAAAGATTGGAAAAAAACAATCCGATTTAAATTAGGCAAAGATAATCTATTTCATATTACCTCTAATGGAGAAAAATTAGAAATTCATGATATTTATGAACAAGAAGTATCTTGTACAATTCGGTTTAAACCAGAAATTGCGCTGAAGTTTTTTAGACAAGATTTGATTTTCATTGAAGCATTCTTAAATAACGAATTCAAAATCAAGGGTAATTTCCAAGACTTCATGAAATTAACAACATTAATGGAATATCTAGAGGATGAACCAGATTTAGAGGCAATATCTAAAGATGAGTGGTCTGTTGGCAATCCAGAGGATCATGGTTTGAAAAAACCACTACTTGATGAGGCGGCAATAAAACTAAAATCTCTTGATATTAATCGAAATAGTTTTCTTGTTATAAGAAATGGCGTGTTAGTATACGAAAACTACTTTTCAGAAAAGACGGCTCAGATCAGAAAACTTATCCATTATGATGTAGCATCTGTTACAAAAACCTTTGCAGCTCTTGTTATAGGTGCTGCAGTAAAGGAAGGATATATAACCGTAAATGACTCTATTCATGACTGGATTCCTGATGCTCCAAAAAAAATTGTTCCAGGTTCAAAAATCCTCCATCTACTTACACAAACTTCTGAGACTGACCCTCCTGGTTCAAATTTTAGATATAATAGTGCAGAAGAGATTGATACTCTAAGCAAGATTTTAACTAAAGCAACAGGGATGCCTTCTAAAGAATTTGCAAAGAAATTCCTGAGTAATAAGATTGATCTCGAAAATTATTCTTGGTTCAAAACATTCGAAACACAAGACGATATTCCTGTAGGGTGGGGTTTAAAAATAACCCCTAGTGATGCTGCCCGTTTGGGTCAATTAATTCTACAGAAAGGAAATTGGAAGGGCAGGCAGATTATTAGTGAGGAATACATTTCTAATTTAATGCGACCGACTTTTGTAGAAACTAACAGCGGCTATGGATATCTTGTCTGGTTAAACAACGCCTTAGGTCAATGGCACCGTCCATTTAAAAGTGGGATCGGAAAAATGATATCAAATGCCCCAGAAGACCTTATTTATGCATCTGGATTTTTCGGTAGGTTTATAATCATTATTCCTAGCTTAGACATGGTAATTGTGACCTTTGGAAAAAAGTTTGTATGGGAGAGTCTTGAAACTATTCAAGAAATTTATGATGCAATTGAACCAGCTCTTCCAAAAAATTAAATATCTGCCATCAGCCATTCTTTTAATTTCTAATTTTAATTTCCTTTTCATAGCTATTTTTACGATATCTTTTTTAGTATTTAAACCCTCCTTACAATGCTATAATTCCAGTGATTTCGTTTATAATTTTTACATAAAATATGAATAGATATTCGAAAACATAAATTTTAAATTGAAAAAAGGACTCCTATACGTACAGTCTCAAATTAGAGATTGACTAGAAAATAAAATTAAGTGAAGACACATGCCAAATTTTAAAGAAACTTATGAAGCTATTAAAGAAGACGTTTCAAAAGGAGAAAAAAATTTCAATGTAAGCTGTGAAATGCTGTCAGAAGGGATGCAATGTAAAGTTACGATGGGAGGCTCAAAACACGAAGTTATAATTGATGCTCCTGCAGGCTTAGATGGTACAGACAAAGGTGCATCTCCATTATTGGCCATATTAGGCTCTATTGGTGCTTGTATTATTGCAGTTACAAGATTTTGGGCATTAATTATGGACATAAAGATCGAATCAATGACAGTGAATTCAAGAGGACATATTAATCTGGCAGCTATATTTGGACTTGATGATAAAATGCTTCCAGGCTATGATAAGCTTGAACCGGTAATTAGAATTAAAGCAGATGCGCCTAAAGAAAAAATAGAAGAAATGATGGAAAAAGTGTTTAACCATTGTCCAGTTATTACTAACTTCAATGGAGCATCTCCAATTAAACCCAAATTACAAATTAGAGAATAATTATTTTTTTACTATTTTTTTTTATTCATAAATTTTAACAACATTCTTGGTTTCTAAATTGAAAAAAAAAAAGAAAATATGTCATTGGTATTCTATTTGTCCAATTAAATATTTTGTTGATAATAATAAACTTGATCGTAAATGGGTGGACGATTATTGCTTGGTTGGAAACAAGAGCTGTATTAGATTTCAACTGGAGGAAAGTGGCAAATTTCATCCAGACAACATGCTTCCAAATGGAGAGATAAAGAAGGACCTTACTTAGCAAAATAAATTTTAATGGATAAGCTTTCGATTAAATCTTGATTCTACTAATCTATGAAGTTTATTTTTACGAGTGTTGATAATTCGTTAAATACTTTCTCGATTTCATCCTCTCTTTTCATGTAAATAGGAATATTTAACAATTTTGCGGTTGCCAAGCTATAACAATCAGCAAGGGAAATAGCGAAATTACATTTTAAGTGAGCTGCCTCATCTCTTAATTTTTCTTCAGAATATATAGTAAAATCTTTTAAAAATTCAGAGGTTATCTTAATTGCGTTTTCATATCCTTTTTGTCGACATAATATGTACTTAAGTTCAGTATCCACGAGAGGTGAAATGTAAAACTCTTGGATCTGTGTTATTGAAAAAATATTTTGAAAAAAATCTTTACCCAATGGAGTTTCATCTAAAACTTCCATTAAAACGGATGTATCAACGACTATTGATGTATCATCGATTAGTGTATCTTTCTTCTCGTTCAAGATCAACTCTCCTTGATTCTATAAGTAAGGATCTACCTTCTCCCTTAAGAATTCCTTGGAATTTTTTAATATTATTTAGAAATTCTTCTTTATTTACTTTTTTTACTTTTTCTTCTAGTAGGAATTCAATTGCCTCGTTATAAGTAAATCGTCTTCCCCATTTTTTTTCAAGTCTATTTATAAGTTCAAATAACTTGTTTTTGATTTTTTTTGAAATTTGAATAGTAGTGGTCGCCATATTTTATTCTCTTAATGATTTATTATAGCTATTATAGTCGCTATAATTATTATAGATTTCTAATTTAAAAAATTATGTATCCAATTTTAATACCTTAAGAGTAAAAGAGTTGGGATTTGATGCAAAAATCTATTTTAATGGATATTTTGGCTTCCTTTTTTGCATGAATGCTGCTGAACCTTCATTCATGTCTTTAGAGCAAAAAGTAAGAACGATGGATGTATTTTCCAATTGTAAAATTGTTTCTAAACTTGGTGAATCCATTGTTAAGTTTATTGCTTGTTTAGTCATTCTTAATCCCAAAGGACTTTTAGTTAGAAGATTGTTTGCAATCTCTATAGCTGAAGCCATTAAATCATCTCCATTAACAACCTTTAAAACGAGACCGATTTCTTCTGCTTCCTTGCTTCTAACTTCTCTTCCAGTATATAATATCTCTGATGCTCGAGACATTCCAATCAATCGGGGTAAAAAGTAGCTCCCCCCTACATCCGCACCTGTAAGACCTAAATTGATGGAACCGTTGATGAATTTCACATCTTCAGTAGCTATTCTGATATCTGAAGCCATTGCAAAACCAAAGCCCCCTCCAACAGCAGCACCGTGTACCATTGCAATTATAGGTTGACTTATTTTGCGCATTTTTACATAAAGCTGACTTATTCGCCATTGATGATATAGTTTTTTCTTTAAAGGCTCTGGTGTATTTAATACATAATATTTTTCATATCCTTCTGGTACTTTCTTGGTGTTTAAGCTCAAACCTTCTTGCAAATCCGTGCCAGCGCAAAATGCTCTACCATTTCCTCGTAGGATGATAACTCGACAATTTAAATTAGTCATTAATGAGTCAAAGAGTGAATGTAAATCCTCTTCCATTTGAAAAGATATAGCATTTAATCTCTCTGGTCTATTTAATGTTAAAATTCCAATTCCATTATCTCTTAATTCAAATTCAATCGTTTCATAATCCATATTTTATCACATATAAGCTAATTAAATATTAAATAAATATCATTTTAATAAGGCATTCTTGGCAATTGAAAATAATTTCTGTAGATGTTCGTCAGTTAAATGGAAATGTAATTCCCACTCCTCTTCTGAAAGATAATCACTGATTGTGAATATAGCGCCAGCTTCGACATTTAAATGCTTCGCTACTGCAAATATTGATGCAGCCTCCATTTCGACGGTTAAAATTCCTTCTTTTTGATAGTGTTTCACTTCTGCAATAGTTTCTCTATAAGGTGCATCAATTGTCCAGCTTGATCCTTTAATATAATCAATGTTTAATTCTTTAATTTCATGTACTAAATGGTTAGTTAGAGATTGAGAAGGGTAAGCATATTTTTCGGGTTGTAGATAATGATGCGAAACTCCTTCATCACGTATTGCTTTATCGCACACGATGATACTTCCTAATTTTAAATCATTCTGCAAGGATCCAGCAGTTCCGATTGAGATATACTTTTTTATGCCAAATGCTGTTAATTCCTCTAATAAGATACCAACCATAGGCCCCCCAATCCCAAATCCTCCACATATACCAATCTGAGAACCTCCTTCGTCTAAAACATAAAAAAAATCTCCAAAAACATGTTCTATCTTTTTTACACTATGATTGTTAATAATAAAGTTAAGCAACTTAGAAGAATAACATAGTATCACTCCTATTGGAGGATCTATTTCAGGAATGCTGCCGATTTTTTTCTTATAATCCCAAAAATCTTTAGCTTTTAGGAGTGGTTTTTCATCATATTTATTTGGAAAATTTGGGAATGTCATATCATTATGCCGTTTTTTACAATAATATAATAATATTTACATCAATGGATACTTAGGTTTCCTCTTGTCAAAAAAGGATTGAATCCCTTCCATAATATCCGGGGATGTCGAACATAGCATTTGAGTAAGATTTTCGATCTGAGCAATAGTATCTAAACTAGGAGAATCCATTGTTGCATTGAGAGCTTGTTTTGTCATGCGTAAACCTAGGGGGCTTTTTTCTAAAAAGTTTTCTGCTACTTTAAATGCTTCTTCAAGGAGTTCACTCCCTTTACATATTTTAGACACGATCCCAATTTTTTTAGATTCATTTGCATCAATAAATCTTCCAGTGTACAAGATCTCTGCAGCTCTTGACATTCCTATCAGACGAGGTAGAAAATAACTCACTCCCAAGTCCGCTCCTGAAAATCCAACTTTAATGAACGCATTATTCAATCTAGCGTTTTCACTTGCTATTCGGATATCTGAGGCTAAAGCTAAAGCAAAACCTGCACCTGAAGCAGCTCCATTAATGAGAGCAATAATAGGTTGATGAATCTTTCGCATTTTTATTATTATTTGACTGGTATACATTTGAGCATAAATCTTCGCTTTAATTACATCCTTTTCTGGAGCATTAAGAAAAAAGAATTTTTCTTTTAATTCAGGCGGTTTTTTTTTTGATTGCAGAATTGTCGATTCTTTAAGATCTAATCCAGCACAAAATACTTTTCCATTTGCCTTTAAAATAAGAACCCTGCATTCTAAATTTGTCATGAGATGATCTAATAAAGAATGAAGATCTTTTATCATCTGGAATGAGAGAGCATTTAATTTTTCTGGACGATTGAGTGTTATAACACCAATACCGTTTGGTTGTAATTCAAAATTTATTGTTTCAAAATTCAATCTTTTTCACTTTATTTTATTATGATTAAAAATATTTTATCAAAAAATTGTGTAGATGCATTAATTCACACACTTATTAATACAATACGCATGATAATATTTATTAAATGTCATTTATATTATGATAATGACAATTAAAAAAAATAAATTTTAAAATGACTGAGAAATTAACACAAAAAGTTTCTTCAAATGGAAGAATAGTCATACCAAAAGAGTGGAGGGATAAATTAGCTATTGATGATACTAATTTGGTTGAAATGGAATTAAACGAAGATAAGGTAATCCTAATTAGAAAAAAGAATCATCCCCTCGAAATTGAAGATAACTTGTTTGAAGGAGTTTCTCCATTCACCGATGAAGAACTGGAAGAAGTAAAAAGATCACTATTTCCAATTAAAGAATAATTACTTTTTTTGATTTAATATGACAGAAAAAGCAATAATTGACGCACAAGTCTTATTCTATTTCCATTATGACTATAAAAAAGTCCCGTTAATTCTTCAGGAACTGAAGAAAAAAGTAATAGATGGAGAGATAACTGTAATAATTCCAACTATTGCAATATCTGAATTAGTTTGGAAATTGCGAAAAACGGGTAAAATAGAAGCGGTTAAAAAGGCTATTGAGAGATGGGAAAAATCTGAAAATGTGATAATTGCTGATTTTGACATTGAGATCATCAAATTAATGCTAAACAACATCGAAAGCCACGAATTACACGACGAAATAATAGCCATGACATGTAAAAAATACAATACAAGTATCATTTATTCTACTGATAAAAAATTTGAAGAAATATTCAAATTAAAACTAAGATCATGGAAATAAATTAATTTTTGATGTAAAACTTTATTATAATTAATAATTGCTAATTGCTATTTAAAGTGAAATCTAAATGATCGTTGAATCTAAAAGAAGAAGGACACTAGCATTAAAAGAGGAATTACTTTCTTGTAAATATGAACTATGCATAGAACGAATTCGATATTACACGCAAGCATGTAAAAAGCACGATAAAGAACCAGAAGTAATAAAGAGAGCATTAGCTCTAGCTCATACTCTTAGACACATGTCCATTTTTATTAGAAATGGTGAATTATTAGTTGGAAATGAGACAAGTAAGAATCTTGGGGAAAAAATCAATTTAGATCTTCTTAGATATCAAAATAATTTTAATAAAAAAAGTACATTCAAAAAGTTTGAAAGAAGAAAATTACAGCCTTTTTATATAAATGAAGAAGAAATTGAAGAATTATTAGAAATCGCGCCATTCTGGAACGGAAAAGCACTAATCGCAGACAGAATCAATACTCGATTAGTAAATGAAGGGTTAATTGCTTCAGAAGGTACTATATCATCCTTAGCACCAAATATAAGTATTCATATTGGTACAACTGAAGGACATGTTAGTGCAGGTTATGCAAAATTATTAAAATTAGGATATAGAGGAATCGTAAAAGAGGCAGAGGTTTACCAATCGAAGTTAAATAAAAGTCACCCTGATTACAAAGAAAAATATGAATTTTATGAAGCCGTTAAAATATATTATCAAGCAGCTATCGCATTTTCCAAAAGGTTCGCTTTACTTGCTATAGAGGAATCAAAAATATCTGTTTCTGAATCAAGAAAACAAGAATTACAACACACTTCTAAAATGATGGATAATTTGTGTGATTCACCACCTAGGTCATTTTATGAAGCGATACAATTGATTTGGTTTTCACAAAATATTGCAAACATCATTTATCAAAGAAGTGTTTTAGCTCTTGGAAGATTGGATCAAGTTTTATGGTCTTTTTATGAAAAAGATCTTAATTCTGGAATAATAACTAGGGATTTTGCTTTAGATCTCATTGAAGAATTGAATTTAAAGCTTACATGGAACGTATCCTTATTACCAACTGATTTTACAATGGTAGCGAATGCGATTGGTCAAAATACTCAAACCATAACAATTTCGGGCATGGATAAAAATGGGATGGACATCACTAATGACTTATCTTATCTGTTTTTAGAAGCTTATAAGAATATCAAGGTATTTACCACTGATCTATCAATAAGGATTCATGCAAACACACCAAATAAATTTATCATGGAAGCAATGAAGGTTTTTCAATCAACATCTGGAATCGCTTTCTATAACGATGAAATAATAATACCCAGTCTTATTAAATCGGGATATTCTCCTGAAGATGCAAGTAATTATGTTTTAATTGGATGTGTTGAGCCTACGGGTCAAGGAAATAATTTTGCCGCAACAGGGAGGGTGTTTATGAATTTACCCGGTGTGCTAGAATTGGTTCTTAACAATGGCTATTGTCATTTAACAAAAAGAATAGGGGGTCTTCAAACTGGTGAACTGGAGAATTTTTCTACGTTTGAAGACTTTTACGATGCTTTTTATCGTCAGCTTCAATTTAATATCAAAATGTTAGTAAAAATTGCTAAGATCGGAGATGAAGAAGCAATGAAATATTTCCATCATCCTTTTATTTCCGCTATTATACTTGGATGTATGGAAAACGGGAAAGATCATATTTGTGGAGGAGCAAAATATAATTTTTCCTCAATAACTGCTTACGGATTTGCAACTTTAGTTGATTCATTATTTAATATTAAAAAACTTGTTTATGAACAGAATTTAATTAATTTAAAAGACCTGGCAAATATTTTATCAAATAACTTCAAGGATGAAGAATCTCTTCGTCTTAAATTAATTAATAAATTTCAAAAGTGGGGAAATGATGAAAATGAAATTGATGAGTTTGCGGTTAAAATATGGGATTTGTTTTCCTCAGAAGTATCAAAATATGCTCCAATAAGAGGAGGACGTTATAATGCAGGAGCTTATTCAATGGGAATTCATGTAATGGAAGGACTTTTTACTCAAGCTACTGCTGACGGAAGAAAAGCTCTCGAACCTATCTCAAATAGTCTATCACCAGTAAACAACGCCGTGAAAAATGGCATTACAGCAATTTTGAACTCTATTGCCAAGTTGAATTATGATAAAGCTACTAATGGAGTCGCCGTAAACGTGAGAATTCATCCTCAAAATCTAGACTCAGAAGAAAACTTGGAGAAATTATGCTCTTTATTGAAAGGTTATTTTAAAGCAGGTGGAATGCAATTACAACCAAATGTTGTATCCTCAGAAACATTAAGGGATGCTCAAGCACATCCAGAGAACTACAAAGATTTAATTGTAAAAGTTGGAGGTTATAATGCAACATTTGTAGATTTGGGGGGATTAATTCAAAACGATATTATTGATCGATTTGAACACTCTCTTTAATTTTAAATAATCCAAAAAAATCAAAAATAAAATAAATTTTGAAATCTTATAATTATTGGTGACATCATAAAATTGCGACAAATCGCTCTTAAACTCTTGATTTTAGGAGACGGAGGTTGTGGTAAAACAACTCTCCTTCATCGTTACATTAAAAGAGAATTTATCGACACTACAACCATGACAATTGGAGTGGAATTTTTTACAAAACAAAAAATAATGGATTCCACAAATGTATCAATGATATTATGGGATATAACCGGTCAAGAACGTTTTAGACATATGGTTCCGAGCTACATGAGAGGAGCCAGTGGAGCTTTACTGCTTTTCGATGTAACTAACATGGTGAGTTTCGTGAACATTGGTAAATGGATGTCCATTGTCAACAAATTTTATGACAATTTACCAGTTGTTTTAATTGCTGCAAAATGTGATTTGGAGGAATTTTCGATAGTTAGCGATATTTACGCCAAAAGAACGAAAGAAAAATTTAAAATGGCTGATTTTCTCAAGACTTCTTCTAAAACAGGTCACAATATTGATTTATCTTTTGAAACCTTAGCTCAACTTGCAATTAAAGCTAAAAGTCAAATATCAAAATGAATTTAAGGTCTATTTATATTTGATAACTTTTTATCCATTATTATTTTGGATAATTATTCATAATCTTTAAATACCCAAGTTGATAGTTATATATTAGTGAATGTTTATTCATAATAATATTAATAAGGTGACTATATAAAAATGCCAGGTGGAAATAGAACCGGACCAAGAGGTCAAGGAGCAATGACTGGAAGAGGATTTGGATATTGTGCGGGATATGACAGTCCCGGTTTCGCTGCTGATCAAGGATATGGGTACGGTAGAGGTTATGGAAGATTTGGTAGGGGTCGAGGAAGGGGTTATGGGATGAGAGGAGGATATAGAGATCCTTACTATGCTCCTTATAGACCTGTTGGAACTTATTACGCTCCAAGAGTTCCAGTAAGCCCTCCTGTTGATCAGGTAACGATGCTCAAGCAAGAAAAGGATTATTTGGAATCTGAACTCAAGGGAATAGGCAGTGCTATAGAAGATATCTCTAAAAGAATAGAAGAATTAGAGAAAAAAGAATAATTTTTTTTTTATTTTTATTAATTAATGTCAATTAGACATGTTAGTTTTGCTTACTTGAAATCAATTAAATGAGGAAATTTGCTCATTAAATCTACCTTCCTTTTAGAATCGAATAAAATAAAAAAAAATAAGTTGAAATATTTATAATTCTTGGATTGTTTTTTGTTTTGCGAGTTTTTCTTCTTCAGTAAGTTCGATTTCGCCTCTTTTAACAAGAAATACAAAAATTAAAGCGAGAATAAAGAAAAAAGAACATACCAAAAATAGTGTTGCATTACCAAGGATATCGATCATTAGACCTACCAGAAAAGGACCCAAGATTGCAGCCGCGAAACTAGAGAAATAATAAAGTCCTGTATAGGTTCCAATTTTCCTTGCTGTAGGGGCCATTTGCCAAATAATGACGATTGAGTTGATGTTTATAAACGCCCAACCAGCTCCTACAATAACGAAACATATTGAGATCACGGTTGTAGTTTGAAAAATAAACATGACAATCAAAGAAATTATCCATAAGAAGAGTCCAATTTTTATAGTTAATTTTCTACCGATTTTAGTACCCAATATACCTGCTGGAAATGCAAATAAGAGAAAAGAAAGCGCAACATAGAGCAGCATTCCCCCTGCGGGACCTCGCTCTAAACTTAAAACATCACCTGCGTAAACCGTAAATAATGCTTCGAGTGCTTGATATCCAACGAACCAAGAGAAAATAGCGAAAAGCATAAATAAAGTACTTTTATCTTCTTCACCTATTACATCTTTAAAGCTTGCAATAATGCTCATATTTTCTTTTTTGTCTTTATGTTTCTCTCCTTCCTTTTCCTCCATTTCTAAAATCAATTTGTAACTATAAGCATCCTTTTCTTTTACCGTAAATACCAATATAACCAATGATATGACCATTATAATGGCTACAACTAAAAATGCTAAGAATAAGCTTATAGGAACTAGTACGAGGTTAAAAACATAAGCCATTACTGCGCCAATACCCCCCATAAAATTAATTACGGCGTTTCCTTTACTTCTATTAGCCGGTGTTACAAAATCGGGCATGAGTGCCACTGCCTGTGATCTATATGAAGCCATGCTAATATTAAAGAAAAACATCCAAAGAAGTAATATCCACATGGGATCTTGCGGATAGCTTACTGTCGATATTAAAACAAAAAAGACCGCAGCTAATGGTATTCCAACCATAATATAGGGTATCCTTCTACCGAATTTACTACGAGTATTATCTGAAATCGAACCCATTAGTGGCTGAATAAAAACCCCTATAAGATTATCCATTGCCATCCACGCGCCTACGAGGGCATAAAAACCTAAATATTGGAAAAGTGTAATATTGACCTGGGTGTTATACATTGACCATGAGATACCAGTTGTAAAGAAAGCTAAACCGATAAAAAAAGTATGTCTAACATCTAATTTTTCCTTTTTTTCAGACATTTTTTTCACATTTTTTTTTTAATAGATTTTAATAATAATATACAGTAATTCTCTTTTACTATATAAAATTCTTTTTTTGTTTTATTAAAAGGATTTAATTCATTTCATAATTTTTTCTAAACACAATAGGAAAAAAATTTAAAATGAAATTAGAACCCGAATGTGTTGGCTGCCTTTTTAACCAGATCATGCGAGCTTTAAACTTGTTAAACCCAGATCTTTCCACGGAAGAAATCATTAAAGCCCAAAAAAAATTGATCAATTACCTATCAAATATTAATATCTATAAAGAAGAAACCCCAAGAATAGCTAAATTTGTTTATGATATAGTTTCTGAAACATTAAATGACCCCGATCCATATAAAAATCTCAAAAAGCAATACAATGAATTAGCGCTTGAATATTATTCTAAGGTCGAGAAGATTGTTAAGAAATCAGAAGATCCAATTTTACAGGCAATAATTGTTGCTGCCATAGCTAATACGATTGATTTTGGAAGCCAGCATGAGATTGATTTTATTTACGATTTAAAGCACTTTAAAATGGAAAAATTAGTAATAAATGATCATGATAAATTTAAAGAGGCTCTAAAGAAAACTAAACACCTTTTAGTTGTAGGTGATAATACAGGTGAAATTGTTTACGATAAGTTATTAATTTCCACAATTCAACAAAAATATCCTGAGATCGAAATAGTGTATGCGGTTAGGTCAGCTCCGATTATCAATGATGTTACTCTGGATGACGCAAAATTCGTAAAAATGGTTGATTTAGTTAAAGTTATTGAAAGCTGTCCAACTCCAGGTATTGATATCGAATCCTCTACTGAAGAATTTAAGCATTATTTCTATTTAAAAGATAATATTATCATCTCAAAAGGGCAAGGAAATTTTGAAAGTTTGTATGGATTAGATTTCCCTGATTTGGAAATTTATTACTTGCTCAAAGCAAAATGCAATCTAATGGAGCGTCTGTTAGATGTAAAAATTGGAGATTTTATTTTTAAAAAGAAGACTATTGGGTTCTAATGATTAATGACTAATGAGTTTCATTTCTTAATTTTGTTATAGCTTGAGTGAAGAATCCAAAATCACCAATTTCTGAATTCTCGGTTTTTTTATTAAAAAATTCTTTAATTTGATTATACAGTGCTTTTTTAAATGGTTCAAATATGCCTAATTCTATGCAATCTCCAATCTCATCTTGATACACTGAATAAAATATGTCTAAAGCTTTTTCTGCTTCAAAATGCATGTCCTCTTTGACAACATCCTTATCCAAAATAGCAATTAGAAAGAGATCATACTTATTTACAATTATCATTTGGATGTCTAACCCAACAACTACAATTTCTTCAATTTTTCCCATATTCTCACTTCCGAACATGCCAAGGGCGCCCACGAAGGAAGAAAGAAGGATTGGATTGATTTCAGTGTCTAAAATGAGATCTAATAAATATACCCCTGATTGCCTACAAATCACAATACCCTTTAATAATTTTGAAACTTCCTTTGATTCTTTGCTAATAATCATTAGTAAAACCTTAACCTATTATTTAGCCTAAATTGAAAGCATGAATCTCTATAGACAATAATAAAAGTAGTGTTATTTATATGTTTCTCAATCCCTTCAGTTTCACGATCTTCAAATATTTAAAGAAATAAGTTTAAATTTAGGGAAAAGTAAAAAATATTTAGTTCTATTCGACAAGTTCCCTTATTTTCTTTACGATATCTTTAAAAGCCTGTGTCGATTCACTTTCGGGGTATTTTAAAACGAAGGGTAATCCTTGATCCCCTTGGACGCTAACTTCAGTTTCAAATGGAATCTTCCCTAACAATTCGATATTAAAATCTTGTGATGCTTTTTCAGCGCCACCGGGAGGATAAAGATCAATATATTCGCTACAGTGTGGACATTTAAATCCAGACATGTTTTCAATTATCCCTAGAACTTTTCTTTCCATTGTTTTAGACATTGCTATCGTTTTTCGAGCATCCATTAGAGCAACTTCTTGAGGAGTCGACACAACAATAACATTTTCATCGGGTATCAATTGTAAGATGTCTAAAGTCTCATCTGAAGTTCCTGGAGGCAAATCACAGATTAGATAATCAAGTTCTCCCCAATGTGCATCTCCAAGAAATTGTCTTACAGCTCCCATCTTCATGGGACCTCTCCAAATTACAGGTGTATCGCTATCCTGCATTAAAAAGGACATGCTCATTACTTTTATGCTTAATGGACCTACAACGGGATAGAATCTTTTTGCATCTGGATCTACTCGAGGTCGTACTTCTGTACTAATCCCTAACATCTTGCTAACATTAGGACCTGTAATATCTACATCTAAAATGCCTACACGTAGACCTACACTTGCTAAACTTATCGCAAGATTTACAGCTACTGTAGTTTTGCCAACCCCACCCTTTCCTGAAATAACAACGAGTTTATGTTTGATTTTGGACATGTTATTTTGAATTTGGACCATTCTCTCATCCATCATCTCTTGCTGACCTTCTTTTACGGTTTTCTTTAAATCAATATCGGGTATTTCTTCATCATTTCCCATTTTTTTTCTCCTTTTTTACATGTTTTATTCCAATTCTACAAAAATATTGCTTTTAAAACTCATTAATTTATTTATAATAATTTGAAATAGCTGTACTTTTTCTATTTATAATAATAACAATCATTCGGGATTTACTTTATAAAATAAAACTTAATGAATTAATATTCAAAATTAATTTGACAATTTTAATTTTACGAAATTATAATGAGACATCTTAACAGATAATTTCTGTTAGTGACATATTGCTAAAGCGTCGAAAGAGAAAAGTAAAAAAAAGTAAATTGGATTTAATTAATTTTTAATAAATCACATTCATCAGTTTAATCCCGTTTCTTTAGTAGAGTGAAAATGAATGCAAGTAGCAAGGGAATCGTTGTGAAAATCATAAGCAAACTCAAATTGAAAAGACTTAGAAGGAGACTATAAGTCAAGTAGAAATAAGCGATAAATAATAGAATCGCTGGAGGAATTAGGTCAAACCATTTGGAACGTTTTAGGTTTACACGCTTCCATACGATTGTTCCTGCAGCAAGCACGACTGTAAGAAGCATCCAAATCAATAGAATTATCCAATGCAAGTCATATATAAAATCTATTCTACAAATCAACCCTACAACGATTAAAATTAGCATTGCTATTGGGACTACCACCAAGCACGTATATAATTTCCGCCCTAAGGAGTTGTTTTCATCTATTTCATTAATAGTCAATAAATGAAGTTTCTTGCTCTCTTTATTCCAGCTTAACCCATATGGTATTAAATATGCGATTGGAATGAAAAACCAACCTATAAAATTAAACCCTGGAATGCCAAAATAGTCTCCGCCTGAAAACGACCAAGTCCACGCTCCTAATTCTACAGCAATTGGGTCCATGCCCCAATCTAGACTAAGGGTTATTAAGGTAGTGGTAAGTATTCGTTGCCATATAGGAAGCTTTAATCGTTCGCCAATTATCATGGCACTATAGATGATCCCTACCCAAGCAAAAGTAACTGATAATGGAATAACGCCTAGAAGCATGACGGGCTCCGAGCCATATACATAATTCCCAGAAACAACTCCATTATATTCCAACAAGAATCCAAAAGCGAATAAAGTTATTAACATTAAGAATCGTTGTACACGATTTTCGCGCGCATCAAATAATGCGTGAATAATTGCCAATCCACACACAATATAACCAACTAAAGCTGGAAGTAATTCTAATAATGACATTTTAAAATTGCACCCTATGTTATTTTATAACATGAATAATAGATATCAATCTATATTTAAATGCTTATAAATATGGATCCAATTGATATTATTATTACTAATGCTTACTATTCTCTCGTCCATTACGTTTAAATTATACAATGAGTAAACTTTTATAGAAATGAATCAAAATATAATTCGAGTTAATTAAAAGTTTTTAAAAAAAAAGGTAAAATAAATATGATTGTACTTGCGATTCCTTCAGCAAGAAAAGGAGGATTAAATGATCTAATGGATTCACGTTTTGGCAGATGTCACAGCTTTACGGTTGTGACTCTTGAAGATAAGGAAATTTTAGAAGTTAAGGTCATTCCAAATCCTGCTTATGAAGAAATGGGGGGCGCAGGTGTATTAGCTTCACAAACTGTCCGTGATAGTGGTGCTAATGAAGTAATTGTAGAAGCTTTAGGACCTAATGCTATTAATTCACTAATATCATTTAATTTAAAGGCATACCATGTATCTGGTAATAATTTAACGGTAAAAGATGCGATTGATCTTTATATAGATGGAAAGATAGAATTATTAGATTCTGCTAATATTAGTGGTGGTGGAATGGGTCCCAGAATGGATTAAAAATAATACTTTTTTTATATGGAAAATGACTAAATCAGCAGAGCTCATAAAAAATGCTGAAATGGGGCAAAAATAAATACTTCTTATGAT